>NZ_CP135047.1:300000-554353 GCF_039403185.1 Buchnera aphidicola (Formosaphis micheliae)
GAAAACTGTTTATCTTCTGTTGTATTTACATCACTCAATATAGATTCTTTAACTTTAACTGGTTCATTAATTGATATTATTAAATATATAAGTCTATTTTTTCTATCAATATTAATAATTTTAGCTTCCACTAAATCTCCGATATTTAATTTTAACTCTTTTTTTACCCCATTATTAGTCATATATGTTATATCAGAATTTTTACAAAATCCTTCAATACCTTCTGACAATTTGATTTTTATACCATTAATATCATATTTTTTTATTATTCCTGTAACTAATGATCCTTTTTTATTTTTTGATATATAAATATTAAAAGGATCTTCTGATAATTGCTTAATACCCAGTGATATTCTTTCTCTATCTGCATCTACTTGTAATACTATAGCAGAAATGTCATCATTTTTCTTATATTTTTTGACTGCTTCTTCTCCTAATTTATCCCAAGAAATATCAGATAAATGTACTAATCCATCAATCCCTCCTGATAAACCAATAAAAATACCAAAATCTGTTATAGACTTAATTTTTCCTACTACTTTATGTCCTTTTTTATATTTTTCTGCAAATTCTTTCCAAGGATTAATTTTGCATTGTTTCAAACCTAATGACACTCTTCTACGATCTTCATCTATATCTAATATCATAACGTCAACTGTATCATTGACATTAACCACTTTAGATGGATGAATATTTTTATTAGTCCAATCCATTTCTGATACATGAACTAATCCTTCAACTCCTTCTTCAATTTCAACAAAACATCCATAATCTGTTAAATTTGTCACTCTTCCAGTAATTTTAATTTTCGTTGGGTATCTTTTAGAAATAGCAATCCATGGATCTTCTCCTAATTGTTTTAAACCCAAAGATACTCTAGTCCGTTCACGATCAAATTTTAAAATCTTTACATAAATTTCATCACCAATATTAACTATTTCGTTTGGATGCTTGACTCGTTTCCATGCCATATCTGTAATATGTAATAATCCATCAACACCCCCTAAATCTACAAAAGCACCATAATCAGTTAGATTCTTTATTATTCCTTTTACATTCATACCTTCTTGTAGTTTTTTTAATAAAATATCACGTTCAGCACTATTTTCTGATTCAATAACAGCTCTTCGAGAAACTACTACATTATTTCTTTTTTGATCTAATTTTATCACTTTAAACTCTAATACCTTACCTTCTAAATGCAAAGTTTCACGAATTGGTCTTATGTCTACTAATGAACCTGGAAGAAAAGCACGGATTTCATTTAATTCAACAGTGAAACCGCCTTTTACTTTTCCATTAATTACTCCTAGTACAGTAGTAGATTTTTCATGTGCTTTTTCTAGAAGAATCCATGCTTCGTGACGTTTTGCTTTGTCACGTGATAAAATCGTTTCACCAAAACCATCTTCTATTGCATCCAAAGCAACATCTACCATATCTCCTAAGTTTATTTCCAATTCTCCTTTAGAATTTTTAAATTGTTCTAAAGGAATTGCTGATTCAGATTTTAATCCAGCATCAACTAATATAAAATCCTTTTCTATTGCAATAACTTTTCCAGGTATAATAGAACCTGGTTTTGTTTTAATCTGTTTGAGAGATTCAGTAAATAATTCAATAAAAGATTCAGTCATGTCAATAATGTTACTTCTTTATCAACGCTAATTTAATATCCTAATAAATTAATGTTATTTAATATGTATTATGATTATCCTTTATCATAATATAATACTATAAAATAAAATATAATATTTTATTATTAAAAATAATTAAAATATTCAGTAATATATAATAATTTTATTACAGTATATATACTTACACATATAATTTGCTTTATAATATCCATTATTTCTGTCTAATTTCATATATGAAATTACATCAAAATTAGCATTAATAATTAGGTTATGCAACTGTAAAATATGTATTTTACTTTAGTTTTATATTTAACCATAAAAAATATTTTTTAGTTATATTTAATTATAAAAAAATAAAGATTAATAATTTTTTAAAATAAAAGTATAAGTAAAAATTAATTTATACGTTAAAAAAATAGAAAATAATTATTTATATAAATTTATATTTTTCATATAGAAATATATATTCCTACTGAATGAATGGTGTTATGTACTTATTTTCTATTGATGTTATGAATATATATAATTATAAATTAATTTATACTAATACTAGATAAAACAGAAAAATAATTTGGAAAAGTTTTGGAAGTACATCGAGGATCAATAATAGTAACTGAAGTTCCTGATAATGAAATTAAAGAAAAACACATTGCTATACGATGATCATTATAAGTTTCAATTACTGTATTATTAAATTTTTTTGGTGGACAAATCGATATAAAATCTTTTCCTTCATTTATGATTGCTCCTATTTTTCTTAATTCCGTACTCATAGCAGACAATCGATCACTTTCTTTTACTCTCCAATTATATATATTGCGGATAGTAGTAACTCCTGAAGAAAATAACGCAAGTATAGCTATAGTCATTGCTGAGTCTGGAATATCATTCATATCTAAATCAACTGATTTTAAAACATTTCTAGTACAAGAAATAAAGTTATTACCCCAAGTAATTATAGCACCCATTTTTTCTAAAATATTTGCAAAATAAATATCTCCTTGTATACTTTGTGAATTTAAACCAGTAACACAAACTGTACCTCCCTTTATAGCAGCAGCAGCTAAAAAATATGATGCTGAAGAAGCATCTCCTTCTATAAAATAATTTCCAGGAGATTTATATTCTTGCTTACCGGAAATATAAAAAATTCGATAAGAGTCATGAGTAATATTTACTCCAAATAATTTTATTAATTTTAATGTAAGATTAACGTAAGGTTGAGATACTAGTTTACCATCAATCATGATTTCTGTGTTTAATGGAGCAAGAGGCGCTGACATTAATAATGCACTTAAAAACTGACTGGAAATATTTCCTTTTATTGTTAATTTGCCACCTAAAAAACCACCCTTTATTTTAATAGGAAGATAAAATTTTTTTTCACAATATATAATTTTAGCACTACCTTGTCTTAGTGTATCTATTAAATCATGAATAGGACGTTCTTTCATTCTTTTGTCACCAGTCAGTAATATATTATTATTATTCCCTAAAGATAACATAGCTACTAAAGGTCTTAAAGCAGTACCAGCATTTCCTAAAAACAAAGAAATGTTTTTATGTTTCATATTCAAAAATTGATTGTTACCGTATATTTTACAAGTTGTATTATTGTCAGATAAAACATATTTTATACCAATAGCTTTTAATGCATATAACATATATTGAACATCATCACTATCTAATAAATTAGTTACATAAGTTATTCCACACGATACGGCAGATAATAATAATACTCTGTTAGAAATACTTTTTGAACCAGGTAACTGTACATTCCCATTAATGTAATGAATAGGATTTAATGTTAGAACATTTTTCATCTATAAAAAATTCCTCTTTTAAAAAATTCTTATGCACTTATAGAAAAGTTATCATCAATTTAATATTAACCATATTTATTTTCAAAATAGACCATAAATTCTATCAACTTTTTAACTCCTTTAATTGACATAGCATTATAAATTGAAGCCCTAAAACCACCTACAATACGATGACCTTTTAATGCATATAAACCATTTTCTAACGATTCTTCTAAAAATATTTTATTTAATTTATAATTCGATAATTTAAACGTAACATTCATATATGATCTGTTGTTTTTATCGATATTGTTTATATATAAATTACTTTTATCTATTGTATTATATAATAAATTTGCTTTAACTGTATTAATATTTTGAATATTCTTAACTCCTCCTTTATTTTTTAACCATTTAAAAACTAATCCTGAGACATACCAAGAAAATGTACTTGGAGTATTAAAAAGAGAGGAATGCTTAGCTATTTTTTTATAGTCTAATATGGAAGGAATAACAATATTTTTTGTATGTAATAAATCATTTCTAATAATAATTAAAGTAATACCAGAAACACCAATATTTTTTTGAGCACTAGCATAAATTATTCCATATTTTTTTATATTAATTACACGTGATAAAATAGTAGAAGAAAAATCACCTACTATTAATTTATCGTTAAAAAATGGTTCTTCGTTAATAGCTATGCCTTCTATTGTTTCATTAGGACAATAATGAATGTACGAAGATTTAGTGCTAATTTTCCAATCGTGCATAGGTAAAATATAAACATTGTTATTAACTATCTTTTGCACTTTTATTAAATTAGGACTGCAATATTTTTTTGCTTCTACAAAAGCTGCATGCGACCAATAACCATTATCAATATAATCAGGATTACTATTTGTATTTAATAAATTCATAGGAACAGCAGAAAATTGTCCTCTTGCACCGCCATGACAAAATAATACTTTATAATTTTCTGGTATATTTAGTAACTCTCGTAAATCCATTTCAATATCATAAATATGTTCCATAAATTGTTCGCTTCTATGACTAATTTCTAGAATTGATATTCCTAATTTTTTCCAATTATTAAACTCTTCTTTAACACGTTTCATTACTGAAACAGGTAACATGGCTGGACCAGCGCTAAAGTTATAGATTATTTTCATTAATTTTTCTTTATTATATATATGATTTTCTATGACAAATCATCCATTATTAAGGTTATGTTGTATTATTTATCAGTATTACAGATTATTTTAAATAATAAGGAAGTAGTATTTATCAAATATAATATATTTATTTAAAATATATATATTTTTTTAATGATATAATGATATCAATTTTAGTCCATTCATATAAGGTATTTGTAAAATTTTAGGAATAGAAATACTACCATCAGAGTGTTGATAATTTTCTAAAATAGCAGCTAATGTTCTACCTATAGCTAATCCAGATCCATTAATTGTATGTAAAAAACATGTTTTATTCATACAATTACTACGAAAACGAGATTTCATTCTACGTGATTGAAAATCAGACATATTAGAACATGATGAAACTTCTCGATAAGTATTTTGACTAGGAAACCACACTTCTAAGTCATATGTTTTATTTGCAGAAAATCCTAAATCTCCAGTACATAAAAGTATTTTCCTATATGGCAAATCCAACAATTGTAATACTTTTTCTGCATGATTGGTTAGTTCTTCTAATTTTTCTATCGATTTTTTCGGATGAACAATTTGTACTATTTCTACTTTTTCAAACTGATGCATACGAATTAAACCTCTCGTATCTTGTCCATAAGAAGATGACTCAGAACGAAAACAAGGTGTTAACGCTGTTAACTTAATTGGTAATTCATTTTCTTTAATAATTTTATTTCTTATAAAATTTGTTAAAGGTACTTCAGAAGTTGGTATTAATGCATATTTTTCTTTATTTGATCCTTCTGAAAAATGATTAACATAAAATAAATCATTTTTAAATTTAGGAAATTGCCCTGTTCCATATAAACTATTATAATTTACTAAATAAGGTACGTTAACTTCCGTATATCCATGTTGTCTTGTATGTACATCTAACATAAATTGTCCTAAAGCTCTGTGTAATAAAGCTATATGACCTTTCATTAATACAAATCTAGATCCAGACATTTCCGCAGCTGAATTCCAATCAAAACCACATACATTATTTCCTAAAGTCACATGATCTTTAATAAAAAAATCATATTTTTTTATATTTCCCCACAAGCTAATAACTTTATTATCTATAGATGATAATCCATTAGGTATATCTTTATCTGGAATATTTGGTATTTCTATTAAAAAAATATGAATTTTATTTTTTAATATATTTAATTCAGATTTTATAATCTTTAATTTTTGATTAATTTCTAATACTTGATCTATTAATAATTTGACATTATTATGAGTATTCTTTTTCTGTCCTATTAATTTAGATAAAACATTACGACGTGCCTGTAGAGTTTCAGTATTTATTTGTAATTTTTTTCTTTCTTTTTCCATAGATATAAAATGTTGTATATCTAATATAAAACCTCGTTTTAATAACTGTTTAGCAATTAATTCAGGATTATTCTTTAATAAATTAGGGTCAATCATAATATTTTAAATTCATTAATTAATAGTTAAAAGTAATGTATTTGTATAAGACTTAAATTTATCATTTATATTATAATAATCAATATTTTTAGATAAAATAACTATAAAAATATATTTTTTATCCTTAAAATAATATGTATATATTACATTATTATACAGTAATAGTATAATACTATTATAGTAATTTGAAATTGTTATACAAACTGTTCTATTAGCAATATATAAAAAATAAATATTGCTAAAAATTAATATAATTTTAGTTAATAAAATATATGCTTTTTTACCTTTTTTTATATCAATAAAAATAACTCAATTGTATTATTTAGTAGTATTAGAAAATGTTTTTTTTATATATAATATAAAATACATTTATTCATATTTAAGTACATTCAATACTAAAAATGACAAAAAAATTGATTATTATAGGTTCCGGTCCAGCTGGATATACTGCAGCTATATATGCCGCAAGAGCTAATCTAAATCCCATATTAATTACCGGTGATAATGCGGGAGGTCAATTAATTAACACTGACAAGATTGAAAATTGGCCAGGAGATCATACAACAATATCTGGATTTGAATTAATGCATCGTATGTATATACATGCAACAAAATTAAATACTTATATATTAAATGATCACGTAATTACTATTGACTTAAAAAGAAAACCTTTTTTTCTCATAACTAAAACCAAAAAAGAATATACTGCTCATACAATAATAATTGCTACAGGAGCATTAGCACGTTATTTAGGATTGCCTTCTGAAAAAAAATTTCAAGGACGCGGTGTATCAACATGTGCTATTTGTGATGGATTTTTTCATAAAAATAAAAGTGTAGCAGTCGTAGGTGGAGGAAATACAGCCATAGAAGAAGCGCTGTACTTATCAAATATAGCTAATAAAGTATATTTAATTCATAGAAGAAATACATTTCGAGCAGAAAAAATATTAGTTAAACGTCTTTATGATAAAATAAATAATAATCAAATTGTACTATGTACTAACTACATAATATCAGAAATTATTGGTGATACATCAGGTGTTACTGGAGTTAAAATTTGTTCTATAAATAATATTAATAATTATAAAATATTAAATATCTCAGGATTATTTATTGCTATTGGAAATATTCCAAATAGTAATTTATTTAAAAATCAACTAGACATGAATAATGGATATATAAAAGTAAATTATAATATTCATGAAAACTCTACTCAGACAAGTATTCCTGGTGTTTTTGCTGCAGGAGATATTGTAGATCATATTTATCGACAAGCCATAACTGCTTCAGCTTCTGGATGTATGGCAGCATTAGATGCTGAACGATATATAGAAAAATATATTTCATAATTTTTTAATAAATTTTAATAAATAAAGAACAATACAATTAATTTATATAATCAATTTAAAATTATTTAATATTATAAAAATTTGATATAAAATTAAAAAAAATGAATATATTATTCAGTTAATTATTTTTTTATAAAATAAACACTATATAATATAAAAATATATTTTATATTATTATAATTTATATTTTTTTAAATTAACTTTTGTGACAATTAAACAAATCTAGAGACAATAATGAGCAAAGAAGAAAATATAGAAATACAAGGCACAGTTATAGATACTTTACCAAATACCACATTTCGAGTAGAATTAGATAATCAACATATTATTACTGCACATATTTCAGGTAAAATGAGAAAAAATTATATCCGTATACTAACTGGCGATAAAGTTACTGTTGCACTTACTCCTTATGATTTAAGTAAAGGTAGAATTATTTTTAGAAGTAGATAATATATTTTAAATATAAATATAATTAATTTATTTAAAATAATTAATATAAAATATTTATATATTTTAAATTATAATATATAAAGTATATAATTAATATACACTTAATTAAACAGAAATTAATGTATAATACTAATGCATATTTTTTATTCTAATACAATATTTTTTATATTAAATAAACGTATTCATAGATATATGAATACAAACATCAATTTAAAATGGTTTCATATTATGAAACCATTTTAAATACACTAAAAACATATAATAAATAATTAAAATATATATATAAAATATATAATTCAAAATTAAACAACAATTTTTAATTTATTAATATAAGAAAAAAATGAGAACTAAATATTGTGGTGAATTAAGATTAACTGATGTAAACACAAAAGTAGTATTATGTGGTTGGGTAAATCAACATAGGATATTTAAGAAAGTAGTTTTTATAGAAATTCGTGATCAAACAGGTTTAGTTCAAGTATGTTTTGATAAAAATACTGTAGAATTTAAAAATTCTTTAAAATTAAAAAATGAATTTTGTATTCAAATAGTAGGATTTGTTAAAGAAAGAGATAATAAAAATAAGAACACCAATATATTAACAGGAGATATTGAAATATTAGCAACACAACTAATTATAATCAATAATTCTGATCCTTTACCTTTAGACTATAAAAAAAATAATTCTGAAGAACTACGTTTAAAATATAGATATTTAGATCTTCGTAGATTTGATATGATTCATAGAATTAAAATTCGTAATAAAATTTTAAATATTGTAAGATTATTTATGCAAGATAACTTATTTTTAGAAATTGAAACTCCAATATTAACTAAATCTACTCCTGAAGGTGCTAGAGATTATGTTATTCCAAGTAGAATACATTCTGGAAAATTCTACGCCTTACCTCAATCTCCTCAATTATTTAAACAAATATTAATGATGTCAGGTATTGATAGGTATTATCAAATTGCGAAATGTTTTCGAGATGAAGACTTACGTTCTGATAGACAACCAGAATTTACACAAATAGATATTGAAGTGTCTTTTATGAATACTAATAACTTTTGTTATATGATGGAACAAATGATTACTAAAATATGGAAAAAAATAAAAAATGTAAATTTAACTAATTTTCCTAAAATAACATTTGATGAATCTATAAAACGATTTGGATCTGATAAACCAGATTTAAGAAATCCAATAGAATTTGTAAACGTAACAAATATATTAAGTCATATTGACAATAGTACATCATTATCTCATGAAACTAAAAATTCTATTATCGCTATATGTATTCCACAAGGCATTACTTTATCCAATAAAAAGTTAATTTATTATAATAATTTTGTAAAAAAATATGGCGTAAAAGAATTAATTTATATTAAAATTAAAAATATAGAATTAGGAGTAAATGGTATTAAAAGTTCAATATTAAACCATTTGAACGATACTATCATTTTACAATTAATTAAAAAAATATGTGCAAAAAATGGAGACTTAATATTAATTATATCTGATAAAATTAATATTGTAAATCAATCCTTAAGTGCTTTGCGTTTAAAAATAGGAAATGATTTAAATATTACTAATCGATTAATTTGGAAACCTGTTTGGATCACTGATTTTCCTTTATTTAAAAAAAATAAAGAAAATTGTTTTTCTGCAATACATCATCCTTTTACAGCTCCTAAAAATATAACAATAGAACAAATAAAAAAAACACCAGAAAAAGTTATTGCAAATTCTTATGACATGATTATTAATGGATATGAAATCGGAGGTGGTTCTGTAAGAAATCATATTAAAAAAATGCAACAAACTATTTTTGAAATTTTAAATATTAACACTACTGTTCAAAACGAACAGTTTGGTTTTTTTATGGACGCTTTAAATTACGGAGCACCTCCCCATGCTGGAATGGCTTTCGGACTAGATCGATTAACTATGCTATTAACAGATTGCCAAAATATTCGAGATGTTATCGCATTTCCAAAAACTACTACAGCATATTGCCCAATGACTAATGCTCCCAGTCGTATTAATTCGGATTTTTTGAAAGAATTATCTATTAATATAAAATAAATTATTAAAATTTTAAAACAATAAAAAACAAACTTAATTTTTTAAATAAAAATAATATATACATTTATTATATAAATAAAATTATTTTAAATTTTATTCAAAACTAAGATTATATAATATAAATTAATAGACAATGAAATTAATAGAAAACAGACTAATACAAAAATAAAAAATAGTAAAAAATATTAAAAAAAGTAAATTATTTTAAAAAAAATATTAAATAATTAACTATTTCTATAAAATGTAGAGAAAAAATTTGAATATAATTGATTTATCAAACACTACTATAAAACAAATGAAATTTTCATCTACTGAAATAAATTATACAAAAAAACTATTTTTTAAAGAGTTTATTTTAAAAAATTACATTAATCAAATAAAATATAAAAGTTTTTAAAAAAAATTGATATGATATTAAATTTTTATAGTAATAATAAAAATATATAGTGTATGAAATGCAAATATATTTTTCTAAATATAACTTGACTGTAGAACTGATTAAATCAGTAACCATTGATTAAAAAATAATAATATTTAAAAACAAATGAATATTATTAAAAAACAAAACAATATATGACTCATAACATAAAAATTATTAATTATATATATATTATTATTACTAACAATATGATAAAAATAAAATTAATAAATATGTTGATAATTCTATCAGTTTAACTATTAATTATACAGAATGTATTTTTTAATACTCAAATGATAATTATATTAGATGAATAAGATACTATATCAGTTAATTATTGACTAAAACAGTTATATTAAAACAAAAATATAAAAAATTATAAGATTTTTAAAGAAAAAACCTTATAATATATTTATATCATGAAAAATATTTTTTAAATAAAAATTATTTTATCATATAACTTATTACAAAAAAAATTAATAAACTCAATACTATAGAAGAACTAATTGGAAAACTAAATAATATAGATATAATTATACCACTTGTCATACCGAACATACCAATGATAGTAGCCAAAATAGCCATTTGTTCTGGAGAACTAGAAAACCTTTTGGAAATTGCAGCTGGCATAATCAATAGTGACGTAATTATCAAAGAACCAATTAATTTAATAGCTATAATTATAGTTAATGTTGTAATAAACATAAAAATTAAACGAATTTTAAAAATATTTACACCTTCAATAATAGCTAATTCTGGATTAATTGAACATAATAAAATTTTATTCCAATAAATGTATAATATTAATAAAATAATTGTAATTATCATTGCAACCATAACAACATCAAACAATGTTATTTTCAATAAATTACCAAAAAAGTAATTAGAAACATCAATACGATTTTTTTCTGATATACAATTAAATATAATCATACTTAAAGATACTGCACTATTAGTCATAATACCTAATATTAAATCTAAAGAAAGATATAAATCTTGTTCTAAAATAACAATAAACAAGGACAGTATTAATAATAAAAATAATACCATATAAAATGGATTAATATTAAAAAATATACCTCCAGCTAATCCCAATAAAGAAGAATGAGATAATGTATCACTGAGAAAAGTCATACGACGCCATACTATAAATGAACCTAAAGGACCAGTAACTAACGTTAATAACATTCCTGCTAACCATCCTTGTAAAAATAGTTCAGTTATCATAGTTAAAATAGTTTTCCACCTAAGGAGATATTAAACGTTATTACGACGTTTTTTTGTGTTGATGATAATATACAGCAAAATTTTTTATACCAGTTAAACCAAACATAGCAATAAATTCTTTATTTCTACATACTATCTCAGGTGTTCCTGAACAACATATGTAAGTGTTTAAACAATAAACTTCATCTGTATATGACATTACTAAATTTAAATCATGCGATACCATTAAAATAGCACATTTAAATTCACAATGAATTTGATTTATTAATGAATATAATTCAACTTGTCCTTGAATATCTATCCCTTGTGTAAATTCATCTAAAATTAATAAATCAGGTTTATTAAGCAAAGCCCTAGCTAATAACATCCGTTGCATTTCACCACCAGATAATTGATGTAATTGTACATTTTTTATATCCCATATTTTCATACGTTGTAACATTTTCTTAATAGATGTTTGTTTGACTTTATAAGATAATTTCATAAATCTATTTACAGTAATTGGTAATAGTGTATCTAAATGTAATTTTTGAGGAACATAACCAATATTTATATTAATTTTTCGTATAATATGGCCTGAATCAGGTGTTAATAAACCTAAAATCACTTTTACAAGAGTAGACTTACCTGCTCCATTAGGTCCTATTAAAGTAACAATTTTATTAGAAATTAAATTTAACGATACGTTAGAAAGAATACATCGATGATTAAAGGTAATAAAAATATTTTTTACATTTACTAATGAAACCATTGAGATAACACACAAGTTAAAATATGTATATACATACTACCATATTTTATTAAAAATTAATTATTTTAAATAAATATAATAAAAAACTTAATATTTATAAGTAAAATTACTATTAATTGATAATATTAAAAATATAAAATATTTTTATATGTTTAATATTTAATCTATAATACTTTTAAAATTCTAGTAGTATTTGTTTTTCCTATTTTACCCATAATATCCCCTTGAGTAACAACAACTAAATCACTAGATGATAAAAATCCATTATTTTTTACAACAAAAATAGCATCTATTGCAGCTTCTAATCCTTCATTATGTGTATTAAAATAAATAGGAATTACACCTCTGTACAAAGTACATAAATTTAATGTTTTTTTATGTTTAGATAAAGCAAAAATAGGCAATCCTGAAGTAATTCGAGACGTAATTAAAGCCGTTCTTCCAGATTCTGTCATAGCAATAACTGCTTTTACTCCTTCTAAATGATTAGCAGCATACATAGCAGACATAGAAATAGCTTCTTCTATATTTTTAAATCTTAAATTAAGTCTATGTCTAGAAATATTAATACTAGGTACTTTTTCAGCTCCTTTACATACTTTAGCCATAGTTTTTACTGTCTCAGATGGATATTTACCAGCAGCTGTTTCAGCTGATAACATTACTGCATCGCTACCATCTAATACAGCATTAGCTACATCCATTACTTCGGCTCTTGTTGGCATAGGATTAATAATCATAGATTCCATCATCTGTGTAGCAGTAATTACAACTCTATTGAGTTGACGAGCTCTACTTATAAGAGTTTTTTGAATTCCAGCTAACGCTGGATCACCAATTTCAACACCTAAATCACCTCTAGCAACCATAATAGCGTCAGAAGATAATATAATTTCATCTATAATCTGACTATTTGCCACAGCTTCTGCTCTTTCTATTTTTGCAACTATTTTAGCATGACTACCTGCTTTTTGTGCTAATTGACGAGCTAAATTTAAATCGTTTCCTGATCTTGGAAATGAAACTGCTAAATAATCAACTCCAATACTAGCTGCAAGAATTATATCTTGTTTATCTTTTTCAGTCAAAACTTCTGCAGATAAACCTCCACCTAATTTATTAATACCTTTATTATTTGATAAAATTCCTCCAATTAATATCTTAGTATAAATTTTATCATTAGTAACTTTAATTACTTTTAATTGTATTCTTCCATCATCTAATAATAAAATATCGTCAGATAGAACATCCTGAGGTAATTTTTTATAATCAATACCTACTCCTTTTTTATCACCACTATTTTTATCTAAATTAGCATCAAGAAAAAATAAATCACCGGTTTTTAAATAAACTTTATTATCTATAAATTTAGTAATACGAATTTTAGGACCTTGTAAATCACCTAATATTGCTAGATGACGCCCTAATTTGTTCATTATTTTTGAAATTTTTTTTGCTCTATATTGATGTTCTTCTTTGTTTCCATGTGAAAAATTTAACCTTAGTACGTCAGCACCTGACTTAATTATTTTTTCAAGATTATCACATTTATCCGTAGCAGGTCCTAATGTAATAACTATTTTTGTCCTTCGAATACGATTAATCACAAAATATCTCCTGTTATTTAAAAAAAATATTTTTAAAATATTTTAAAATAAAATATATCAAATATTTATTAAGAATTATGACTACATATATACAACATATAACTTTTATTCATATTCAGTATATATATAATATACCTCAAACTATATTATTATGACCAATAAAGTTGATGTTAATATCTTATTATATTATCTGTATATTACAAACAAAATTATAGTAATAATCAAACATAATATTAGTATTTATGAAATCTTATTATTATAAATATGATTAATCAATCTACTTATTTTCTAACTCAAAATTAAAATGACTTTTATTTATTTTTAAACAATTAATTTATTTAAAATTTGTTAAAATTATATTAATATTATATTTTATGCAATAAAATTAAGGAATATTAATTATGCAAAAAAAAAACAATTACATATGTAATTTAGTGATTTTCGGTGTTAAAGGAGATTTATCTAAAAAAAAATTAATACCTGCCATTTACCAATTAGAATATTCTAATATGTTGCATAAAGAAACTCGCATTATTGGAGTTGGACGCGCAAATTGGAATACAGAAAATTTTTTAAATATGGTAAAAAAAACATTAGATAAATTTTTAGATTATAAAATAGATAATAATACTTGGATTAAATTATCTAATAGACTAATTTTTTGTAATCTTGATATAACAGAAATATCCAATTTTAACAAATTAAAAAAAATTTTATCAAAAAAAAATCACTTAATAATTTATTATTTAGCTGTACCACCTAATTTATTTTGTTCTATTTGTCAAGGATTAGGTATACTTAAACTTAATCATTCGCTAACAAGAATAATAATAGAAAAACCATTAGGAACATCTTTTAAAACATCTCAACAAATTAATAATGAACTAAGTAAATATTTTAATGAAAATCAAATATTTAGAATTGACCATTATTTAGGAAAAGAAACTATTTTAAATTTATTAACATTACGTTTTGCTAATTCTATATTATTTAATAACTGGAATAAAACAACAATTGATCACATACAAATTACTGTATCTGAACAAATAGGTATCGAAGGCAGATGGGAATATTTTGATAAATCAGGTCAAATTAGGGATATGGTTCAGAATCATCTATTACAAATTTTAACAATTATTACAATGGCACCTCCTATAAATTTAGAAACTAATAATATTCGTCATGAAAAAATTAAAATACTACGTGCTTTAAGAAAAGTTGATTTAACAAACTTTAAACAAAATGTTGTACTTGGTCAATACACATCTGGAACAATTAATGGAAAAATAGTTCCTTCATATATACATGAATCTAATACTCATAAAATAAGCAATACTGAAACTTTTGTTGCTATTAAAACATATATAGATAATCATCAGTGGAATGGGGTACCAATTTATCTCAGGACTGGAAAAAGACTACCTATAAAATGTTCAGAAATAGTAATACATTTCAAAAAACCAACTATTAATTTATTTGAAAAACAATATAATGATCAAATATTTACAAACCAATTAATTATTAAATTGCAACCTAACGAAGGAATTATTCTAAAAATTATAAATAAGGTACCTAATTTAAATTATGAATATGTTCTAAAAAATGTAAATTTAGAATTTAAATATTCAAATGAATTTTATAACAAACGATTACCAGAAGCCTACGAAAGATTATTATTAGCTAGTATTCAGGGAATACAAACATTATTTGTGAGCAGAGAAGAAATTGAAGCATCGTGGATATGGGTAGACAACATTATAAATACACGTGATAAAATAAATCAAGTACCTCTAAAATATCAAGCTGGTACTTGGGGTTCTCCTGATTTATTTGAAAAAATTATTCAAAAAGACGGAAGAAAATGGCATATAAGTATGTAAAAACATTTAAATATAACGTATATAATTTATAATAAAAAGATTAATTTTATATAATATTATCTAGGTTCTATAAATATAACAATACAAAATCATATAAAATTTTCTTATCATTATCTCAAATTTATAATATAGTGTAGATAAGATTATATCTAATATAAAATATAGTAAAATTTATCATAAGTTTTCTTAATAAAAAATAATATAAAAATATAATTTTAACAATAAGTTAATAAATTAAATACATTAAATACATAAAACATTTTCTTTGAAAATTTTATTTACTTAAAAAAAATACTTAATTTGATAACTAAATAAAAAAAGATACTATATAGTAAAAATCAAATAAAATATAAAATTATTTGATAATTAAACACTCATATCAATTTTTTTTACTTTAAATTTAAAATGTTATTTACTAATTAAGGAACATGAAATATTATGATACGCATTATTCTTTTTATGTTGACTAATTTGTCTGTTATGTTCATATTTGGAATAATTCTTAGCATGACGGGTATTAAATCACATAGTATATATGAATTAATTATTATATCTGGATTATTTGGATTTAGTGGATCTATAATATCGTTATTATTATCTAAATGGATAGCCTTACGTTCTGTAAATGGAAAAATAATTAAAGTACCATCAAATGAAAACGAAATTTGGTTAACTAATATAATATATTTACAAGCTAAAAAAATGAATATTTCCACACCTGAAGTCGCAATTTATCATGCATTAGATATGAATGCTTTTGCTACAGGATCAAACCGAAATTCTTCTTTAATAGCTATTTCAACTGGTTTATTAAACAATATGACTCGAGATGAAATAGAAGCAGTAATTGCTCATGAAATAAGTCATATAGCTAATGGTGATATGGTTACAATGACCTTAATACAAGGGGTAGTGAATACATTTGTAATATTTATATCTCGAATATTATCACAAATAATAAACACGTTACTATCTGATAATAAAAATGAAAATGAACATCAACATTATAATTCTACGACATATTTTTTTATAACTATGATATTTGAACTTATATTTGGAATATTTGCAAACATAATTACAATGTGGTTTTCAAGAAAGCGTGAATTTTATGCAGATTCTGGATCAGCTAAATTAGTAGGAAAAACAAAAATGATAGCAGCTTTAGAACGATTACAACAAAGTTGTGAACCACAAGAATTAAGCAATTTATCAACATTTTGTATTCATGGAAAAAGTCAATCTATAATGAATTTATTTATGTCTCATCCATCATTAAATAATAGAATTTATGCATTATATAAAAATATATATATGTAATCGATATGTTGGAAAATATATATATATTAATATATTATTTCATTTTCAATACTAAGTTATAAATTTAGCAATATTAATTGTGTAATACATATATTAAAATAAATACATAAATTAATGCAATTATTATTATTTATACCATAAATAATCAATATATTATTTTTTAAAAAAAAATTACTTTTTTTTAAAAATATTTAATACAAACAACTGATATTAATAAATTTTTTAAATATAAATATACATATGTTATAAATATAAAAATTAAGAATATTATAAAAAAATAATAACATATTATATATATTTAATTAATAGACTATCATAAAAGAAAAAATTTATTATAGCAGTTTATATTTAACAAAATATTTTTTTTATAATAAAAAATATGTAGAATTAAATAATTTCATTAATTAAAACGTTTATTTTTATCACTATAAAATAAATATTACTAATATAATTAGTATATTTATAAAAACTTTATTTTTAATAATTATATAAAAATATTATTAATATATAGTAATATTATACTTTATTATTACATAAAAAATAAATTTTAATTTAAATATTTCTATTTAACATATCAGTAAATATTTATAAAAAATCGTATATTTATTAAAGGCCTTTATATACGTATATATAGGTCTTTAATAATTGATAGATATTCATATTTTTTAGTATATATTTAATTGTATAAATAATTAATAATAATATCTCTATTAATATATATCATATTTTTTTTTAATAACATATTTAAACGCACCATAAGTTATTGTAATTAAATATACGAGATAGAATTTAATAAAATATTTTTTCATATATAAAATATATAAATTTTTAATTTACTCTATTTTCTTATAAAGATTATTTTATCTCGTTTCACTATGGAGCGCTTAATGGAATTTTTTTTCAATCCATCAAATTGGGCTGGGTTGTTGACACTTGTCATATTAGAAGTTGTATTAGGAATTGATAATTTAGTATTTATAGCTATTTTATCAGATAAATTACCATCATCTCAACGTGATAAAGCTCGTATTGTAGGACTGTGTTTAACTTTATTAATGCGTCTTATATTACTTTCATTAATATCTTGGCTGGTTACCTTAAGAACCACATTAATTACTAATCAATATTTTACATTATCTGGCAGAGATTTAATTTTATTATTTGGTGGTTTTTTTTTACTATTTAAAGCAACTATTGAATTACATGAAAGATTAGAAAATCATCCAGAAGAAAATAAACATGATAAACACTATGCTAATTTTTGGATAGTGGTCATACAAATAGTAATATTAGACGCAATATTTTCGTTAGATGCTGTTATTACAGCAGTAGGTATAGTTAATAATATATTTATTATGATGACTGCAATTATTATAGCTATAGGGATAATGTTACTTACTTCAAAAAAATTAACAAAATTCGTTAACTTACATCAAACAGTGGTAGTTTTATGTTTAAGTTTTCTTCTCATGATTGGATTTAGTTTAGTATTAGAAGCTTTTAGATTTCATGTTCCAAAAGGGTATTTATATGTTGCTATAGGTTTTTCAATTTTAATAGAATTATTTAATCAAATAGCACGACGTAATTTTATTAGACATCAATCCATACGTCCCATGAGACAAAGAGTTGCTGAAGCTATTTTGCGACTAATGATTAAAGAACAAAAAAATAATAATAATATAAGTAACAACAAAAATTATAACAAAAAAACATCGCATAAATCTTCTTTTGATACTGAATCTTTTAAAGATGAAGAAAAATATATGATTAATGGAGTATTAACCTTAGCAGCAAGATCTATTCGTAGTATTATGACACCAAGAAGAGAAATTTCTTGGGTAAATATTAATCAAGATACGCGTGAAATGAGATTACAATTATTAGATACACCTCATAGTCTATTTCCAGTATGCAAAAATGAACTAGATGAAATTATCGGAATAGTCAGAGCTAAAGAATTATTAGTAGCTATAGATAACAATTTAGATGTGGAAACATTTGCTTCTAAAACTCCTCCTATTATTATTCCTGATACTTTAGATCCAATTAATTTATTAGGAGTATTAAGACGATCCAAAGGCAGCTTAGTAATAGTAACTAATGAATTTGGAGTAATACAAGGATTAATCACTCCATTAGATTTATTAGAAGCAATTGCAGGAGAATTCCCAGACGCTGATGAAACACCAGAGGTAATAGTAGAAAATAATAGTTGGTTAGTTAAAGGCGGTACTGATTTACATTCCTTACAACAATTACTTGATACCAAACAACTGATTCAAAAAAAAGATACTTATGCTTCTTTAGCTGGATTATTAATTGCACAAAAAGGTCAATTACCTTTACCAGGAGATACTATTTATATTGCACCATTACACTTTCATATTATTGAAGCTACACAATATAGAATTAATCTAGTTAGAATTACTAAAGACAAACAATAAAATACATTAAGAATAAATGTTATTCATATAGATAAAAATCAAAAAAACTATATATTTTTATAGGAAATGATATTAAATTATATATAATATAAAAATATTTCCTATTTACTAAATACAAAATAATTCTAACCACTATATAAAAATATCATGTCTAATAATACAATATATAAAACTATTTTAGCAGTTGATACTTCCATGGATGGATGTTCTGTCTCATTACTTCACAAAAATATTATTATAAATACATTAAAAATTTGTAAAAAAAATCATTCAGATAATATTTTACCAATGATTAACAAAATTTTAAATCTTGCAAAAATTCATATTAAACAACTATATTCTATTAGTTTCTGTAAAGGACCTGGACATTATACTAGTATACGGATTGCATTTTGTATAGTAAAATCATTGTCTTTAAAATATAATTTACCTATTATTGGTTTTTCAACATTTATCTGCTTAGCAGAACAAGCGTGGAGAAAATATACTGCAACAAAAATTTTAATTGCAATAAACGCAACAAAAAAAAATATATATTGGGCTCAATATATTCGTACAAAAGATAATATTTGGACTGGACAAATTACAGAATCACGTATTAAAATTAATGATATACATAAAAAAATTGAAGACATTTCTGATAAATGGACATTAGTAGGTAATACTTGGAATGCTAACTTGTTTAAAAAAAATAAAAAATTAACAATAACAGGAATTACTACACCTAATGCACGAGATATTATTAGTTTGTCAGAATCAGTATGTGTAAGTAATCAAAACCTATCTAATTATAATGAATCTATTATTTATTTGGATGAATATACTTAAATATTCACTATATCGTTAAAAAAGATAGTCAATTAATTTACTTTAATAAAGTTATATTCAATTTTAGTCTAGAAAGATTTTTTTCAATTTTATCAAATTTAATTTTCACCATATCTGGATTAATCTGCACATATTTTCGAATTACTGTTAGTACATCTTTTTTTAATGCAATAAAATAATCTGGTTCATTTAAATGTCTATTATTTTTCGTTAAAATAATTTTTAGACGTTCTTTGGCAAGATTAGCAGTATTGTTTTTACGCACTAAAAATAAATCTAATATGAACATATATTATCTCCTAAACAATCTACGAAAAAAACTTTTTTTTTCCTCCTGAATAAATCGAAAAGGACATTTTTTTCCCATTAAACGAATAATTGTATCATGATATGATTGACCAGCTTTGGACGTTTTATTTAAAATAATTGATTCCCCTTGATTAGAAGCTCTTAATATAGCAGTATCTTCTGGAATAACTCCTATTAAAGTAATTTGTAAAATTTCTAATACATCATTTACACTTAACATATCTCCTAAGTGTACTTTGATCGGATCATATCTAGTTAATAAAAGATATTCTTTAACTGGTTTTTCATTATTTTCAGATCTCCTTGATTTAGAAGAAATCATTCCTATGATTCTATCAGAGTCACGTACTGAAGAAATTTCAGGATTAACAACAACAATCGCTTCATCTGCAAAATATATAGGCAACATAGCTC
This sequence comes from Buchnera aphidicola (Formosaphis micheliae), assembly GCF_039403185.1. NCBI lineage: Bacteria > Pseudomonadati > Pseudomonadota > Gammaproteobacteria > Enterobacterales > Erwiniaceae > Buchnera > Buchnera aphidicola. Next base: position 321,159 of record NZ_CP135047.1, read on the forward strand.
CTTTTTCTATACCTGCAGGAGAATCACAAACAATAATGTCAAAATTCATATCAGACAAAGTATTAAATACTTTTTCTACACCATCTTTAGTTAGAGCATCCTTATCTCGTGTTTGAGAGGCAGGTAAAATAAATAAATTATCAGTTTTTTTATCTTTAATTAAAGCTTGATTTAAACTCACATCACCGTTAATAACATTAATAAAATCATATACTACCCTTCTTTCACAGCCCATAATTAAATCTAAATTACGTAAACCTATATCAAAATCAATTACTATAGTTTTTTTTCCATTTTGTGCTAATCCAGTAGCTAAAGCAGCACTGGAAGTTGTTTTTCCAACACCTCCTTTTCCCGATGTAATAGTAATAATACGTGTCATCTCTTCACCTACAATAATCTATTTAAATTTACGAATATTTAATTTATTATTTTTAAAAAAAATTTGAGCTCCTTTTCCTATATAATCTACTGGAATCTGATCTATTAACCAATACACGCCAGCAATAGATACTAATTCAGAAAACAATTTTGTACAAAAAATATGACAGGTGATGTCTCCATTAGCACCTGCTAATACTCTACCACGCAATATTCCATAAATATAAATGTTACCATCTGCTACTAATTCTGCACCTGAACTAACATTATTCATTACAACTACATTTGAGTTTTTAATATAAACAAATTGTCCTGAACGAATAGGTGTATTAATTACATGTGTACCTATACAATTTACATTAACAATTTTTGATTTTTTTTCTTGCAAAAAAATATTTTTTTTAAATTTACTATCACCTATAGATAAAATAGGTAAACCTGATTCTAATATTTTATTTTTTAATCTACCTTCTTTACAACAAATTACACCAACAATATGTAATCTAAATGATAAAATAATTTTTTTTATATCCGCCCAATTTACCTGATCAGATAAATTTGAAACATTAACAACTATAGGAATATTTTTAAAAAACATAGGAGATTGACTTATTGTCTCATTTAAATCTTTTTTAATTTTTTCTATATTACAATCTAATATATATAAAACAGACAATGTAAATACACTACCTATAAACTTAATTGTTCGTTGCACCATATTATTTAAATTTCTAATACCATATTTAAATGATTATTTTTATAAATGATATTTATCATAAAACAATCATATTATTATTAAATTATATATGTAGAGTCAATTTTATAAAACAAGTTACACAATCAATATTAATTAAATAAATTAAAAAATATTTTTATATATTTTATTAAATAAAATATTATTTGTCATTAAATTAATACATATAAAAATACTTTTTACTAATCACTTATACAATTTATTAAATAAATAATGTACTATAACTTAAATACATTTAACAAAATTACCAAAAAATAATTTATGATAAAAAAACTAACTAAATCCAGTCAATTGATCTTAAAAAATCACATTTTATTTATTAATAAAAAAGTTATATATTATGGAAATATACAAGATAAAATACCAGATTTCATACCTACGATATATAGCACAATTTATACACACATGTATAACCATTACAATACATTAATTAATAATATACAAAATCATACTATCTACTATTCATTATTTCCTCATGAAAATATAATATCAAATTTTGATACTTTAATATATTTTTGGCCAAAAAATAAATCTGAAGCAAATTTTCAATTACAATATTTTTTTTCAATTTTTAAAAAAAAAAACATATTTTTATAGTAGGAGAAAATAATAGTGGAGTAAACAGTGCTGTATCAATGTTTCGAATGTGGATTAATTTAAATAAAATAGACACAGCAAAACATGCAGTTTTATTTTATGGACGTTTAGATCAAAACACACATTTTAAACTTTCTAATTATATTCATTTACATATATGGAATGACTATAATATTATAACCTTACCCGGAGTATTTGGTTATAAATCAATTGATTCAGGCAGTAAACTATTAATTTCTACTTTTACTCAACAGATTACCGGAAAAATATTAGATATTGGTTCAGGATCAGGAATTTTATCTTTAGCATTATCAAAAATATCAAAAAACACTTCAATTACAATGACTGAAGTTAATCTATTTGCTATTATATCCAGTAAAATCACATTAACATATAATGCTAAACCTTATCAAATGTTATTAAGCAACCTGTATTCATCTGTTTCACATAAATTTGATATGATAATGTGTAATCCACCTATTCATAATAATTTACAATTATCTCTACAAGTCACCAAAAGTATCATCCAATATTCGATAAATTATTTAAAATATGGAGGAGAATTAAGATTTGTGACTAATAGCTGTATTTCTTATCATAAAATATTGAAAAATACATTTCATAAATATAAAATATTAATTCAAAACAACCACTTTAAAGTATATCAAGCAAAACTTTTTTAATCATAAAAAAACATAATCACATTTACCCGGAGCGGGACTTGAACCCGCAAAGCCTATAAAGCCGAGGGATTTTAAATCCCTTGTGTTTACCAATTTCACCATCCGGGCTAATATTTTTATAAGACGCATCCCGGAATTGAACCGAGTTAAACGGATTTGCAATCCGCTGCATATCCAATCTGCCAATGCGCCTAATAAGATACATATAACCAAATAAATAAATTTATTATAACAAAACAATAAAAATTTACAATATTATTTCATGAATATTTTAAAAAACTAATTTATTTTTAAAACTTACATAAATTTTCTTTTCAAAATGAATAAAATAATGTATTATGCGCGTATATATTTTTTTTTAAATTTTAAAAAAATAATGTTTAAGGAGGAGTGGCCGAGTGGTTGAAGGCAGCGGTCTTGAAAACCGCCAATAAGAAATTATTCGAGAGTTCGAATCTCTCCTCCTCCACTGTGTTAACCAAAAAATAATAATTTTATCATTACGTTTTATACATTATAATATAAAATATTTATCACACATTAATTTACAGTAATATACATTAATAATATTAATCAAAATTATATCTATTACAGTAAATAGTAATTAAATATAAAATATAATAAGTAAAACTAAACAATATTATAGATTTATTTTAATTTAAATAATTTTTATATCATTTAAACTTATTTTGTTAAAATTAAGATAACTTATATAAAAAATATTAAGTTAATTTAATTCATACTATTATAATAATATAGTATTTATTTAACTATTATGTTTATATAAATTAAACTAATATAATTAAGATTATAAAAAATAATTATTTATTATAATAATAATAGTTGTTATAGTAATAATTTGATATATAAAATGTTATTTAAGAAAATTTTTTTATGAAAAAATAGTTTTAAAATACTGTAATATATAATTTTATTTACTTATAACATCATAATAAAAATATCTAGGAAATTATATGTTTGATAAAATAAACAATTTATTTCAGTTCAGCAAAGATGCTCTCAATTTAAGAGATTTTAAACAAACTATAATATCTTCTAATATAGCTAATGCAAGTACGCCTAATTATCATCCAATAGATATTAACTTTGCTCATGAAATTAATAAAATTTTAAATAAAAAAACAAAAATAAAAAATTATTCATTATCTTTATCTACTACTTCTAATAAACATTTTACTTCTAATCAATTTAATATTAATAAATTAAAAAGTAGTGTTGTGATCAATAATACTAGACCATATATATCAAATAATGTTGTTAATATGGATAAAGAACGAATTAAATTTATAAAAAATACCTTAAAATATCAAGCTCAAATTACTTTTTTAAAAAATGAAATTCAAAATATCATTAATGCTATAAAAGGATAAATTAATACTATGTCTCTATTCGGTATATTAGATATTGTTGGTTCTGCTATGGACGCACAAATTAAAAAAATGCTTACTTTTTCAAGCAATATAGCAAACGCAGAAAAATTTATTAATAAAAATGGACAATTTTCTCCATATGTCTCAAAAAAAGTTATACTAAAACCAGATACTAAATTTGGAAAATACACCAATGGAGTTAAAGTAGATAAAATTATTAACAATCCTAGTCCTTTTAAAGTAGTATATAACCCTGATAGTCCTTTAGCTAATTCAAAAGGTTATGCTCCTACTTCTAATGTAAATATAATTTCGGAAATGATCCATAATATTTCTACATCTCATGATTATCAAGCAGATGCAGCAATTATTAATACAATTAAATATATGATTTTAAAAACATTATCAGTAGGTTCATAAATAATAGAAAATAAAAAATGAACATTTTAGACAATAATCTTATAAATAATAATACATATATAAGTAATAATAATGAAATTTATTTAAAAAAAAATAATGAACTAAATTCTAAAAATAATTTTTTAAAATTACTTATTGCTCAAATAAAAAATCAAGACCCCATTGATCCTATAAAAAATACAGATATTACTTCATTATTAACGCAAATTGAAAACACTAATGACATAAAAAAAGTAAATGATACATTGTTACACATATCAGAAAATAGTAATAATTTAACTTTAGCACAAACGTCAGAAATTATTGGTCATGGAGTATTATTTCCTAGTTATCAAATTGAACATGACAATTCAAAAGACAACATATTTGGAGTATATTTATCAGAAGATACAACGTTTGCTGATGCAACTATTAGCGATAAAGATGGAAAAATTATATTTTTTAAAGATTTAAGTAATTTTAAAGCTGGAGTTCATCAATTTAAATGGGATGATTCTTATGATAAAGATATAAAAATATTGGATGGCATGTATAATATAAATGTAAATGCAAGAAATGACAAAAAATTAATTTTTTGTCAACCATTAGTTTATGGTATGGTAGATGGAATTATCAACGTAGATAACAATAAAAAAATGGCCGATTTAGGTAAATTTGGATTAATAGAACTCAATAGTATCAAAAAAATTTTTTAATATTTTGTAGAATATATTTCGTATATAAAATTATTTAATATATTAAAAAAATATAAGATTTTTTTATGTATCATAATAATTTGAATACTTATGATTAAATACATGATAATCTATTAATTATTAGATTTATTTTAATTAAATCAATTTCAACATATAATTAAAATGTAATATCTTCATAATTATTGATTAGTTAAAAAAATAAAAAATATTTAAACTAAAAAACCATACATTTCACATTTATATAAAAATGTTATAGATAATACTAATATTTAATAAACATATACATATTTATACAACTTATGTAACATATAATATAATTTAATTATGTACTTATATATTAAAAAAAATAAACAAATAAATATTTTTTTAATAGGATTTTTTATGGATTACATAACACGTCAAGCCATGACACATGCAAATAAAATACTAGATCAACAAGAAATAATAGCTAATAATTTAGCTAATATATCTACAATTGGTTTTAAAGAACAATTAACTGATCAACTATTATCTCCGATAAAAAACAGTAGTACAACATATAAATATGATCAATATTATTCATCTCATAATAGTTATCCTTATTCAAATTTTTCCTCTGGATTTTTAAAACATACCAATAGAAATCTAGATTTATCTATTATAGGAAATGGATGGTTTGTAATACAAGATAATTCATCTAAAAATAAGGAAGGCTACACTAGAAATGGAAAATGTAATATTGATAACAATGGATTATTAATGATGAATAATCATCCAGTTATCGGTAGATTAGGTGTAATTAAAATTCCTAAAAACAAGAATATATATATATCGTCCAATGGTAACGTTAATATTATACATCAAGATAAAAATCATAAAGAAAGTATTTCTGTAATAGAAAGATTAAAACTAGTTAATCCAAATACACAAAATATGACACGTGGTCAGAACAGTATATTTTATCTTAACGAATTAGAACTAAATAAATGGAATAACAAATTACCACACGATAATACTATAAAATTATCTTCAGGTGTTTTAGAAGAAAGTAATGTTAACTTGAATGAAAATTTAATAAATACTATTTTAAATGAAAGAAATTTTGCAATAGAAATGAAAATTATTTCAAATAATAATGATAACATACAACATGCTAATCAATTATTAAATATCAATTATTAATATAAAAACAAGGATAAAAAATATGATACCTTCATTATGGATTGCAAAAACTGGATTAGATGCTCAACAAATTAATATGAATGTTATTTCAAATAATTTAGCAAACGTTAACACAAATGGTTTTAAGCGTGCTCGAGCAATATTTGAAGATTTAATTTATAAAAATATGCGTCAACCTGGATTTAATTCATCAGACGATATTAGTTTACCTTCTGGATTACAATTAGGAACAGGAGTTAGACCTGTATCCACAGAAAGAATTCATAGTCAAGGTAACTTATCAAAAACTGATTCATCAAAAGATATTTCAATAAATGGACAAGGTTTTTTTCAAATTCAATTACCTGACGGAAATTTAGCTTATACACGAGATGGATCTTTTCAAATTAATCAAAATGGTCAATTAGTAACTAACAGTGGTTTTCCTATTCTACCTAATATAAATATACTACCTAATACAGTTGATTTAATTGTTAGTCGCGATGGGATTGTATCTGCTAAAATTCAAAATCAAGCACAACCTACACAAATTGGACAATTAAAATTAGTAAATTTTATTAATAATGCTGGATTAGAAAGTATTGGAGAAAACTTATATCAAGAAACACGCTCCTCTGGTTCTCCAATTGATTCAACACCAGGTTCTAACGGAACAGGTTTATTATATCAAGGATATGTAGAAACATCTAATGTTAATGTAGCAGAAGAATTAGTTAATATGATTCAAACACAAAGAGCTTATGAAATTAATAGCAAAGCAATAAATGCTACTGACCAAATGTTACAAAAATTATCTCAATTATAAATATCACATAATTAATTAAGTTAATTTAAATAATCTAGCATTTACTTGTATTATAATGATAATTATAAGGTATATACAAGTGTTTAAGTTATTATCAAAGTGTAAATATTTCTTAATTATTATTGTTTTATTCTCTTTAACTGGTTGTAATTCATCTTATAATTACAAAAATAATGATACTGATAAAAATATTACAAATAATTTTTCTAATACAGAAACAAATAAAATAGGAATAAACACATTATTAAAAGAAACAGAAATGAAAAACAATATTTTTAAACCATTATTTGAAGATCATCAACCACATAATATAGGAGATACAATAACTATTATATTACAAGAAAATTTAAGTTCTAGTCATAAAACATATTCAAATATTAGTCATAATGGAACCAGTAGTTTTTCTATGAATTTACCAACAATGTCTGAAACTTATTCGTCTCATTACGGAAATAAGTTAGGTTTAGATGGTTTAGCAAAAAATAATTTTTTTGGAAAAGGTTCTTCATCTGATCAAAATTCTTTTTTAGGCGTTATTACAGTTACTATTAAAAATATATTACCTAATGGTAATTTTAATATCTATGGAGAAAAAGAAATATCTATTAATAAACAAAAAGAATTTATACGTTTTTCAGGTGTAATAAATCCTTATTCTATTTCAAAAAATAACACAGTTATATCTACACAAGTAGCTAATGCACATATAGAATATATTAATAATCACTATGTAAATACAGCAAATAAGATTGGTTGGTTACAACGTTTTCTTTTTAAAGTTTCTCCTATGTAAAATTATTAATTTTTAAAATAATTAATTTGAAATGCACTATAGTACAAATAATTTTTAGAGCTTTACTTTTACATTTACCAAATTTTAAAAAAATATTTTAAAATAGTAATCGATTAGTAAGCTCTAAAATTATTAGAAGTAACATTTTTATCATCATATATCAATTAGGATATATTTATGTTTGCTTTATTTTTTTTGAAATTCATTCTATTTTTTTGTTTAAAAGTCAGCTCAATAGTCTATGCTGATAAAATTAGAGATCTCACTAGCGTTCAAGGATCTCATGAAAATCAGCTAATTGGATATGGTTTAGTAGTTGGATTAGATGGTACTGGAGATCAAATAATGTATTCTCCTTTAACATTGCAAACATTAAATAATATGCTCTCTAAATTCGGAATTAGACCGCAATCTAATACTCGCATACAACCAAAAAACATAGCTTCTGTTATAGTTACAGCAGAATTACCAAATTTTAGTCACCAAGGAGAAAAAATAGATGTTGAAGTTTCTTCTATTGGAGATGCTAAAAGTTTAACAGGAGGAACTTTATTAATGACTCCTTTAACAGGAATAGATAATAAAATTTATGCTATTGCACAGGGTAATATTTTAGTAAGTGAAACAAAAAATCATACATTTAATAATGATAACAAAAAATATATACATCATTTAAATGGAGTTAGAATAAATAATGGAGCTACTATTGAAAGAGAAATTACTTCTAACTTTGGAAAAGAAAAAAAAATTAATTTACAATTGAACAAAGCAGATTTTAGCATGTCTCAACGTATCAGTGATATTATTAATATAAATTATCCAAATTCTTCAATTCCTTTAGATGCTAGAACAATTCAAGTAAAAGCACCAAATGATAGTAGTCAACAAGTTCGTATGTTATCTAAAATTCAAAATATCAATGTTGATTTACCAGAACAAGAAGCAAAAATAACTATTAATTCAAATACAGGATCAATTGTTATTAATAAAGACGTATCTCTTGATTCATGTATTATAATAGATAAAAATATATCTTTAGTTATCAATAAAAGCGATATAATAAACAAACCTAATTCATGTATAATTCATACTAAGGTACCACAATCTATTGATAAACGGAAAAATCATGTACCATCTATTACTAGTCAAATGCAAAAAACTGAAACTAATAATATAAATCTTGATAATATTGTTCGTACTTTAAATTCATTAGGTATAAAACCAATAGAATTAATATCAATTTTACAATTAATGAAAAATTCAGGATGTTTACATGCAAAACTAGAAATTTTATAACAGGATAAATAAATAATATGAAAAACGAATTTAATATTTTTTTAAATCCAATCTATAATTATTCTACATATACATCTCATCTATCATCAAACAAACAAAAATATAATGATTTATTAAAAATAACCAAAAATATAGAGGGATTGTTTATACAAATGATTGTAAAAAGTATGAGAAATAGTTTTCCACATGAAAATTTATTATCAAATGAATCTGAAAGCGTTTATCAAGATATTTATGATAATACATTATCACAAGCAATAAGTAAAAAAGGTTTTAATTTTTCAAAAATTATTGCGCAGAAAATTTTAAAAGACACTAATTTAAAATAGTTAATCAATTTATTACATAATATATTTAAAAAATATATTTTTAAAATTTTTTATAAAAAAGAGTTAAATATTACTATTTTTTATATCTTATGAATTTAATAATTTTTATTACATATACATAGAAATATTAAGCATCCCATAACAATTTAAAAACAATATTAAATATAAAAATGGGATGCAAAAAAAAATAAAAAAATATCAACTATGATATTTAATCACATTACTAAAAATATTTTAGATACATATTCATCTATATCAAAACCATATTTCTATAATTTGAAATTATCGAATATATGATTAAATTCAATTTTTATATATTACAAACTATTAAGAAATAATCTAATAATTAAATAACTAACCTGTCATTACTATAATATTAGTAATACACAAATATATATATTATATTTATTAGAAATATATAAATAAATTATTAACTAGATTTATGAAGTGTTTTTATTTGTGATGTATTATTTTTTTAATACTTAACATTACTATAATTTATAGAACAAAGATAAAAACTATATTAATTTATTTTATAAACTATTTTTAGTATAATGTCATATTAATTCAATACAATATATGAGATATTATTTAGAAATATTTTTTATATAACATGATACGTCAATTCAAATCAAATAAGTATTATATTATAAAATTATATTTATACATAATCATTTTATATTTAGTACAACTATAAGATACATAATTCATCTACACAAAATTATCACATAAAAAAACTTTATTTAAAATAAGAAATTAATTTTTTTTTTACTATAAATAATAAAATATTTTTGATTTTTTAAAAAATATATTGTATATAATACATTTTATTTATGTCATACTCATTTAAATTATTATTGATTATTAATTTCATTTTATCAGAATTTTTTATATTTTTTTAATTAAAATGAACTATTTTTTTTATTAAATTTTTTAAAACTATATCTTGAGAATATATTAATTTAATTAAACTAAATATTTTTGTATTTTATCTGTAATTAATTATAAAAAATATTTTTTCTAAACAATTATATTTTATAAAAAATTAAATTAATTAATTTTTTTGTTTAATATAATTACTATTATTTATATTTTTTTAATATTTTATACTTGTATTAATATAAAAGTATAATCAATAGATTATAGAAAAAATATGAATTTTTTTATTTTTTCTTTCATAATTATTTTTTTATATAATTTACTGCACGTTATGTCATTTAATTAAATAAGAACTAAAATATTTTATTTATTATTACTTTTTATTAATAAATAATACAGAATAGTGCAATAATTTTAATTTAATCATTTTTTGATACAATGATAATACGTGTTGTCTACTATTTTTATGTTTATCTCTTTAATTTACTTCTGTTCTCTTATTATTTAATAGATTACAAGATAACTCTATACTGGAACAATTGCATGTACTTCATGAGTATTTTCTTTTAATACTTATTTTTCAATGAATTTTAAAATAGAAAGAGATAATGAATCATTATCTCGAATAGTACCTAACCCACCACATCGAGGACAAATATGATAACTTGATTCTCCCAAAGATGGACTAAGACGTTGACGAGACATTTCTAATAAACCAAATTTAGAAATATTACTTATTTGAGTACGAGCGCGATCATGTTTAACTAATTCACGTAATCTATTTTCAATTTCACGCTGATGATAACTAGACGCCATATCAATAAAATCTATAACTATTAATCCTCCTAAATCTCGTAATATTAATTGACGAGCAATTTCATCAACTGCTTCAATATTAGTATGTAATGCAGTTGTTTCTATATCTATAAATTTAGTAGAACGTGACGAATTAATATCTATAGCAATTAACGCTTCCGTAATATCTATTACAATAGATCCTCCTGATGGTAATCTAACTTCTCTTTGAAAAACAGAATTAATTTGTGACTCTATTTGATAATGACTAAATAAAGGAGTTATTCCCTTATAAAGTTTAATTTTGTTACTGAAATCAGGTCGACCTAATAATTTTATATGTTGATGAGCTATCTTTAAAATTTTTGGATTATCAATAAGAATTTCACCAATATCTGATTTAAGATAATCACGAAAAGCTCGTATAATCACATTACTATCTTGATATATTAAAAAAGGAGCATTATTATTTTTTGCAGCCTGTTTAATTGCATCCCAATGTTTTAATTTAAAATTAAGATCTAATGTTAATTCATCAATAGATTTTCCCACTCCAGCAGTTCTAATTATTAACCCCATATTATTAGGTAATTTCAATGAAGATAAAATCTCTTTTAATTCCAATCTTTCTCTTCCTTCCACTTTTCTAGAAATACCGATTGCATGTGGATTATTTGGCATTAAAACCAAATAACTACCTGCTAAACTAATAAATGTAGTTAATGCTGCTCCTTTACTACCTCTTTCTTCTTTATCTATTTGTACAATAATTTCCTGTCCTTTTTTTAAAATATTTTTAATGTTAGGTTTTATATATGAAAAACAGTTATTAGAAAAATAATCTTTAGAAATTTCCTTTAAAGGCAAAAAACCATGTTTATTAAATCCATAATCAACAAAAACAGCTTCTAAACTGGGTTCAATTCTAGAAATTTTTCCTTTGTAAATGTTAGATTTTTTATTAACATGTCCATGTTTTTCAATACCTAAGTTATATAAACGTTGTCCATCAACAAATGCAACTCTCAATTCTTCTCTCTTAGTTGCGTTAATTAACATTCTTTTCATTAGAACATCTCTATTATTTTTTTGATAAGTGTTAAGATGTATAATAATATCAAACTAAAGTAAAAAAAATAAATACATAAATCATATAATTTATATATAGTTAAACAATGATAAATTAAATTATGCTCAATTGTTTTTGATATAGCATATACTTAAATTTAATACATTATATTTAATTAACATTACATTATTTAATAAAATACATTTTAATAAACTATTCAAAGAATATATGTAAAATTGATGATATAAAATATTAAATAAAAATAGTAAAGTATTACATAATAATATTTTATCATAAATAGATGATTATTTTTTTAAATATAACGTATATTATTAATGACTCACTATACAATAGATAACGTATAATTCAATATATAAAAATAAGATATATGCTTATATTAAAATAAACTATATACTAATTAAATTAACCTATATCAATCAATAACTAAATATATAAAAATGTCGTTAATTCGTAATATATACATCACGGAAGACATGGAACAACAAAGAATAGATAATTTTTTAATAAAAAAATTTAAAACTATGCCAAAAAGTTTAATTTATAAAAATATTAGAATTGGTAAAATAAAAATAAATAAGAAAAAAATTAAACCAAAATATAAATTAAAGATAGGTGATAAAATAAATGTTATCTCTATGATGACAAATCATCTAACAAAGAACAAAATTACAATTATAAATCAAAAAAAAATTTTTAAAATAAAAAATATATTTTTTAACAACATATTATATGAAGATGAACATTTATTAATAATAAATAAACCATCTGGAATAGCTGTACATGGAGGTAGTGGAATACACTTCGGGATAATAGAATGTATAAGGCAATTAAGACAAAAAAATACCTTTCTTGAATTAGTACATCGATTAGATCGTTCTACATCTGGAATCTTGCTATTAGCTAAAAAACGTTCAGCATTAATTAATTTACATCAACAATTAAGAGATAATCAAATTAAAAAAAAATATTTAGCTTTAGTTCACGGAAATTGGCCTGAATCAAAAAAAATTGTCATCACTCCTTTGCTAAAAATAAAACAATTTAATAAAAAAAATATTGTTATAGTAAATAATAAAGGAAAAATATCAGAAACTCATTTTAAAATTCAAAAAAAATATATTAATAATACTTTACTTTCAGTAACTCCTATTACTGGTAGAACTCACCAAATTCGTGTTCATACATCACATGTCGGACATCCAATAGTATTTGATGATAGATATGGAAGACATGATTTAGACATTTATAATAAGACAAAAGAAATCAACAACAGATTATTATTACATGCTAATGAAATTAATTTTTTACATCCAAAATTTAATTATCGCATCAATATATTAGCCCCATTAGAAAAAAATGTTAAAAAATATTTAGATTTACTCTTATAATTTTAATTATTATTAGTTAAAATAAAATCAACGTTAATTACTACTATATAAACTATATAACTGTAATAGCTTTAAAAAGCTATTAATTTATATTTCATTTAGTCAATAGGATGAAAATATTATCATGGCTGTACAAAAAAACAAACCAACACGTTCCAAAAGAGGTATGCGTCGATCTCATGATGTATTAAAAACGTTACATTTATCTATAGATAAAACATCTGGAGAAACACATATTAGACATCATATAACAAAAAATGGATATTATAAAGGTAAAAAAGTAATCTAACACATACAAAAAAATAAAAAAATATAATTTACTAAGACACACCATAAAATGTAAATTATATTTTTGAAAAAATATGATATTAATATATAATTAAAAAAATATTGTCTTTAATAAAATATTATTAGATATGTTAAAATTTAAAAAAAATGATTCTATAAAAAAAATGAATCTATTTGCTATGATATTTCCAGGTCAAGGCATACAAAAAAAAAATATGCTAAATGAATTATCATTACAAGACACTATTGTTAAAAATACTTTTAACGAATCATCAAGTGCAGTAGGATACAATCTATGGAAATTGATAAAAAATGATACTAATAATCAATTAAATTATAGTGAATTTATACAACCAGCAATATTAACTACATCTGTAGCGATATATCGTTTATGGATTGATAAACATGGATATTTTCCTGATATTATGGCGGGTAACAGTTTAGGAGAATATTCTGCATTAGTATGTGCTAATGCTATTTCATTATATGACTCAGCAAAGTTAGTCCAATTTCGTGGAAAATTAATGCAAAAAATAATACGTTATAAACAAGTTGCTATGTCAGCTATTATTGGATTAGATAAAAAAAAAGTTATTGATATATGTAATCAACAAAAAAAAAATCAAATAGTAGATCCATCAAATTTTAATACTTTAAATCAAACTGTTATATCAGGTAATAAATCAGCCGTAGAACGTGTTGGTATCGATTGTAAAAAATCTGGAGCCACACATGTTATACCACTTAACATAAATATAGCTGCTCATTGTCGATTAATGATACCTGCTGCTAATAAATTATCTCGTTTTATAAAAAAAATTCATTTTAATAAACCTACTTGTCCAGTAATAAACAACATTGACGTTAAATGTGAATTTTCTAAAAAAAAAATATGTAAAGCTTTAGTAAAACAATTAAGTTATCCAGTTAGATGGTATGAGATTATAGATTTTATTAAATTACAAGGAATTAAATTAATTCTAGAGGTTGGATCAAGTTCAATTTTAACTAAATTAAATATAAATAATATTTCTATCACATCTATTGCATTAAACAATTCATCAAATTTTTTAACAGCATTTCATCGAATAAAAACTACATGAATAGACAAAAAATAGCTATTGTTACAGGAGCATCCCGTGGTATAGGGTTAGATATTTTAAAAAAATTAATTAGAAAAAATATTTTTGTAATAGGAACATCTACTACTAAAAATGGGATGAATAAAATTAATTATTATTTAAAAAATAAAGGTATAGGGATTATTTTAGATGTTAATGATTATCTATCGATAAATACATCTATAAAAAAAATTTATGAACAATATAAATTCATTGATATATTAATTAATAATGCTGGAATTAATCGTGATAAACTACTTATTAATATGACTACTATAGATTGGGAAGATGTATTACGCATTAATTTAACAGGTGTATTTCATATGTCAAAAGAGATACTCTATACAATGATTAAAAGACGGTACGGTAGAATTATTACTATTGGTTCAGTTGTAGGACATATCGGAAACCCTGGACAAACAAATTATTCTGCAGCTAAATCTGGTTTAATTGGTTTTCATAAATCCTTAGCGTTAGAAGTAGCATCTTTTGGAATTACTGTTAATATAATTTCTCCTGGTTTTATAAAAACAGATATGACTAATTCAATAAATAAAAAAAAATATGATAATTATATATCTAAAATACCAATGAAACGTTTTGGACAAGTTAATGACATATCGTCAGCTGTTTTATTTTTTATATCTAACCAAGCTTCATATATCACTGGACAAGTATTGCATATCAATGGTGGTATGTATATGAATTAATATAATAAATTTATGTAAGGATATTTTATATAATGAACAATATAGATCAACGTATAAAAAAAATATTGTCTGAACAATTAGGTATACAAGAATTAAACATTAATAAGAACCATTCTATTACAGATGATCTTGGGGCAGATTCTTTAGACTTTATAGAACTAGTCATGAAATTAGAAAAAGAATTTAATATTGAAATACCTGACAAAGAAACTGAAAATTTAACAACAGTACAAAAAATAATTCACTTTATAAAAAATAATACTGACGAAAAAATAAAATAAAACTATTTTCATATTTATAATAACGAAATTAATATCATAATATTATATTAAAATATTAATATATAAATTAATAAAATAGGAAATATTATAAAATGAAAAATAGTCAATTTATTGTAGTTGAAGGAATAGAAGGATCAGGTAAAACGAGCATTTGTCTCATTATATTAGAATTATTAAAACAATATAATATTAAAAAAATAATTAATGTTAGACAACCTGGAAGTACTCCTATTGCTGAAATGATACGTAATATAATAAAAAACAACAATGAAGAAAAATTAATTAAAGAAAGTGAGCTATTATTAATATGCGCTGCACGATTACAATTGATAGAAAATATTATTAAACCTGCTTTACAAAAAGGAATATGGGTCATAAGTGATAGACATATTTTATCTTCATTTGCTTATCAAGGAGGAGGATCTCATATTAACACAAAATTAATAACTACTTTAAATAAAATATTATTTTCTAAACTAAATCCAAATTTAACAATTTATGTAGATATTGATCCTAAAATAGGATTAAAACGAGTATATGCCAGAGGATTACCTGATAGAATAGAAAAAAATAGTTTAGAATTTTTTAAACGAACTAGAAAAATATATTTAAAAATGATAAAAAATAATATCAATACAATTTATATTAATGGAAATCAAGATATTAATTTAATAAAAAAAATATTACAAAAAAAAATAAAACACTGGCTAAAAAATGATTATTACCCTACACCCTTGGCTTACTCAACTTTATAAAAATATTGTATTACAATATCAAAAAGGAAAACCTCATCATGCAATTTTAATAAATACCCATCGAGGTATAGGTGTTTTAAACCTTGTTAATGCCATTACATGTTGGCTTTTATGTACAGAAAAAAAAAATATTTATTTTTGTGGATCATGTCATGGATGTCAATTAATGTTATCTAATAATCATCCTGATTATTACCAAATAACACTCAAAAAAAATAAAAAAACATTTGGAATAGAATTAATCAGAGATACTATTCATAAAATATCATATACTTCTCAACAAGGTGGAGAAAAAGTTATAAATATTTCAGATATAGCATATATTACTCCACAAGGAATATGTGCATTACTAAAAAATTTAGAAGAACCTCCAAAAAATACTTGGTTTCTATTAATTAACTACAATACAACAATAGTTCCTAATACTTTAAGTAGTCGCTGTATATCCTACTTTTTACCACCTCCAATAGAATACATTGGACTTAATTGGTTAAAAAAATATAATAATACCTACAATAAAAATCATGAAATATCATTATTAACAGCATTAAGAATTTCAGAAGGATCTCCTATTATTGCTAAGAAAATACTTTACGGTAAGTTATGGTCAGAAAGAACATATTTTTTTATACAATTAAACAAAGCAGTAAATGAAAAAAATTTTTTCCATTTATTATCTATTTTTAAAAAAAAAAAAATAAATATTATATTTTATATCAATTGGATTTGTTTTTTTTTATTAGATATAATTAAATGGAAATATAATTTATATTCATCAATAATTAATTTAGATCAAAAACAACTTATACAATACTACTCAAATAATTACTCTATTCAATCTATAAACAATACAACGTCATCTTGGATTCAATGTAGATTTCAATTAATCAATGTTATTGGAATAAATTATGAATTACTATTAACAAAAGAACTATTAAAATGGGAATTAGAATAATATACTAGATACCTTTTCTACTTACTATATTAATTAACGAACTAAAATCACAGAGAGATTTGTCATGTTTCTGATAGATTCACATTGTCATCTTGACCGTTTAAAACAAATAAAACAACAAAAAAATGGAATTAAAAATATATTAAAAAAAGCTAAAGAAAACAACGTACATGTTATACTTACAATTGCTACATCTATAACTAACTTCTTAGATATACAAACATTAATAGGAATACATAAAAATATTTTATACTCATGTGGTATACATCCTTTATATATTAAAGAAAATAATGTGGATCAAATCAAAAAACTAGAAAAATTTTCTCAAAATAAATATGTTATAGCACTGGGAGAAACAGGATTAGACTACTACTATACAAAAAATAATAAAAATGAACAAAAATATGTTTTTAGAAAACACATACATATTGGAATCAAATTAAATAAACCAATTATTATACATGCAAGAGAATCAATTAATGATATTATATCTATTTTAAAAGAAAAAGAATTCAATAACAGTACTGGAGTAATACACTCATTTACTGGAGATATATCTGATGCAAAAAAAATATTAGATTTAGGATTCTATATCTCTTTTTCAGGTATTATTACATTTAAAAACTCAGATAAAATCCGTCAATCAATTAAATACATTCCTTTAGACCGAATGTTAATTGAGACTGATGCACCATATTTATCTCCTGTACCTTATCGTGGTCATGAAAACCATCCTGCATATTTAAAACATATAGCCTATTGTATTACAAAAATAAAAAATATAGATTTAGGATCATTTTCATCAATTATAAAAGATAATTTTTATACACTATTTAAAATAAAAAATTAATATAATTTTATTGTACATAAACAAATATATAATGATCTAGTCTATACTTATTATTAAATTAAATTAATAACATTACATATATAAATTAATAAAAAACCAATATTTAACATTAATCTTATTAGATAAATATTACACATACTAAAAGTACGTATATAAAAGTAAGATAAAAAATAACATATACAATGAATTATATAATAAATACAGAGCATATTGTGTATATAGATAAGATACAATTGTGCCTGATTACATTAAGGAAATTTTAAAAATGTTTAAAAACACATTTTCTAATCTACAAAAAATAGGAAAATCCTTAATGCTACCGGTCTCTGTATTACCTATTGCAGGAATTTTATTAGGTATAGGATCAGCTAAATTTAGCATAATACCAGAAATAATTTCTCATATTATGGCTGAATCAGGTGGATCTGTATTTACTAATATGCCATTAATATTTGCAATAGGAGTAGCACTGGGTTTTACTAAAAATGATGGAGTATCTGCTTTAGCTGCTGTTATTGCATATGGAATTATGACTAAAACATTAACTGCAATAATACCTCTATTATTAAATATTTCTCAAACAGAAACGATTCATAAACATTTGTCTGATACAGGAATATTAGGCGGTATTATTTCTGGATCTATAGCAGCATATATGTTTAATAGATTTTATAATATCCAACTACCAGACTACTTAGGTTTTTTTTCTGGAAAAAGATTTGTGCCAATTATTTCAGGTATTACTGCTATATTAATAGGTATTCTTTTATCTTTTATATGGCCTCCCGTAAGTAAATATATTCAAATATTTTCGCAGTGGGCTGCTTATCAAAATCCAATATTTGCTTTCTCAATATATGGTTTAGTTGAACGTGCATTAATACCATTTGGATTACATCATATATGGAATGTACCTTTTCAAATGCAAATAGGAGAATTTACTAATGCTATAGGACAAACATTCCATGGAGATATTGCCAGATATATGGCTGGAGACAATACTGCAGGTAAATTATCAGGCGGTTTTATCTTTAAAATGTATGGATTACCAGCTGCAGCATTAGCTATATGGCAAACATCTCATCCTGAAAACAAATCTAAAATTGGAAGTATCATGATATCTGCTGCATTAACTGCCTTTCTAACAGGTATTACGGAACCAATAGAATTTGCGTTTATAATAGCATCTCCCATGTTATATGTTATTCACTCAATTTTAGCAGGTTTAGCTTTTCCTGTATGTATTATATTAAATATGCGAGCAGGTACAAGTTTTTCTCACGGAATTATAGATTTTATTGTTTTAAGTGGCAATAGTCATAGACTATGGTTGTTTCCAATTATTGGTATTATTTATGGATTAATATATTACTCTATTTTTTATATTTTGATAAAAAAGTTTAATTTAAATACACCTGGTAGAGAACAAATAAGTAATTTATTAACTCATCTTAGTGAAAAAAAAATAGCTATACATATAATTAATGCGTTAGGAGGAAAAGATAATATAACAAATTTAGATGCATGCATTACACGATTACGAATTACTGTACGTGATACATCTAAAGTTAATATAATACGATTAAAAACAATAGGAGCAGCAGGAGTTGTAATATCTGGATCAGGAGTACAAGCTATCTTTGGAACGAAATCCGATAACTTAAAAACTGAAATAGATAAATATTTATTACTTAAATAATAAATTATAAAAATAAGAGTAAGAAAAATATACTTACTCTTATATACTATAATGTAAATAAATATATTTATACTTAATAAAAAATTTTTAGTATATGAATACAAAAATAATTATCGTATAATATACTTTACTTTTATTATCATAAAATATAAAGAAAATATGGAAAAAAATAATATTTTTGAAAAAATTATCTCTAGACAAATAAAATCAGACATAATATTTCAAGACAAAAGAGTTACAGCATTTAAAGATATTCGTCCTAAATATCCAGTTCATATTTTAATCGTGCCAAATACAAAAATTGTTTCATCTAATGAAATTAATGAAAACAATAAATATATTTTAACTGATATTTTTTTTACTGCTATTAATATAGCAAAAAAAATGGGTATACATAATTCAGGCTATCGTTTAATATTAAACTGCAATAATCACGGAAGACAAGAAATACCACATTTACATGTACATTTAATTGGAGGTGAACTACTAAAAAACATTTGATATAATAAACAAATTCAAACCCATAATACATAATTAAAATAATTTATATACAAATATATAACACTTAAATAAAAAATACGTTATTATCCTATAATATAAAAAATAAATTTAATAAATAATGATTAATTTTACTTTTCATAAAACATCATAATTTTATCTATTTGCTCTGCTGAATTTCATTTTGTAATAACAATAAAACGAGTCAGTTAAAATGAAATGATTAATCAGCAGAGATAATATTAATTAATATTATATTGTAATAATAATTTTCAATTTTTAAATATTATATAACATAGTAGATAATTAAATTAATACAAAATATCATTTATTAAAATTTATAAATGATACCGGCACTAATCACATTACCTTCATGAACTCCATCAATTATGTCAGCATTCTTATTATGTTTTAATAAATCAAATTTATAATCTACATAAGAATACATGTGATCACTAAAATTATAATGACCAGATACATTCATTTGTCTATTTAAAACTCTTTTATCTGCAAAACTTTTTTGATCCATTGTATGCATATTTTTTCCATATGATTCAGAGTAAGCTAAAGAAGAACTTAATCCAAAATCAAAATTATATTCACCAAAAAATTCTAAATTACTAGATTCACCAATAAATTTAGTATTTTTAGCATATGGAGTTACATTATGACCTTCTCCATAAAAACCAGCAATATAACAATTATTTTTTGCATACTTTAAACCTATTCCATATGCATCAGCATTATCTCCTTGTCCATCCATAATTTGAATAGGTGTTCGATTACTAGAAAACCAAGATGCTACTGCAGTAATACCATATTTATTAGTGTATTGTATAGAACTACCCCAACCATCTCCATTTTCTTTAGCGAGATTAGAATGTTGATGTTTTGATTGATACTGTAAACTAGTTTTTAAATGATTTGATAAACCAAAAAAATTATGATTACGATAAGTCAGTACATTGCTCGTACGATGAATTAAGAATGCATCATCTTCTTTAAAAAAATTGTTACCATGTACAAAACCATGAGGATTGGTTACAGATTTAGCATCGTACATAATTCCGTAATTTCTTCCATAATCTATAGAACTCCAATTACCAAATTTAACTCCAACTAATCCTAAATTTATTTTATCATCATAATAATGTTTTATATACTTATCTAAAACAAAACCTTTTCCAGTATATTCTAAACAAGAATATCCTGTTAATTGATTACCAATATCTGTTGTTCCAAAAAGACCAATAGTATATTCACTAGCATCAACATCATATGTTTTAATTATAGAACGCGGTTGATTTACAAATCTATTTTTTTGATCAATCTCTCCATAAACATTTAACGTATTTCCATTTTTATTATATATTTCTACTCCATATACTGTACTCATAATTAATAAAATTGGCATCATTATGATCAAAGCAATACGATTTATCATTTTTATCTATTACCTCATAACCTTCAGTTATATTTAATATTAAACAACTATTATTTTTTATTAACAGAATAATAAAACAACTAGTTTTATCTTATTGATTAATTTATGTTTACTAAAAATCAATATTACGTACAGTTCTAGGAAAAGGGATCATATCTTTTATATTTTTAATACCAGTAATATAAGCTATAAACCTTTCTATACCTAGTCCAA
This sequence comes from Buchnera aphidicola (Formosaphis micheliae), assembly GCF_039403185.1. Classification (NCBI taxonomy): domain Bacteria; kingdom Pseudomonadati; phylum Pseudomonadota; class Gammaproteobacteria; order Enterobacterales; family Erwiniaceae; genus Buchnera; species Buchnera aphidicola. Next base: position 343,430 of record NZ_CP135047.1, read on the forward strand.
AACCTGAATGAGGTACTGTACCATATTTTCTTAAATCTCTATACCACCAATAATCTTTCTTATTTAATCCTAACTCTAATAATCTACTATCTAATACTTCAAGTCTTTCTTCTCTTTGAGAACCACCTATAATTTCTCCAATATTAGGTAGTATTACGTCCATTGCAGATACTGTTTTCTGATCGTTATTTAAACGCATATAAAATGCTTTTTTGTTTTTAGGATAGTTACTAATTATTACAGGTTTTTTAAAATATTTTTCAGTAATATATCGTTCATGATCAGTTGATAAATTCATTCCTAAAAATACATCATTTCTAAATTTAATATTTGATTTTAATAAAATATTAACAACATCTATATAATTAATATTAATAAAATCACTATCTAAAAAGTATTTTAACCGATTTACAATATTTAATTCATTAAAATTTTTTAAAAAAATAATGTCTTGTTTACATTCATTTAATACAACAGATACCGAATATTTTAACATTTCTTCTGAAAAAGAACATATATCTTTCAATGTAAAAAAAGCTGTTTCTACTTCTAACATCCAGAATTCCGCTAGATGTCTACTTGTATTTGAATTTTCTGCTCTAAAAGTTGGCCCAAAAGTATACACTTTTGACAGAGCACATGCATATGCTTCTAAAGTTAATTGACCAGATACAGTTAAAAATGACTCTTTACCAAAAAAATCTTCATTAAAATTAATATTTTTTTCTCCAGACATATTATGTATATCTAGAGTAGATACCCGAAACATTTCACCAGCACCTTCTGCATTAACTGCTGTAATTATAGGCGTAGCTACTAAAAAATAACCTTTTTGATCAAGAAATTTATGTAATGCTTTAATTAAAACATGTCTTATTCTAGTAATAGCTCCAATTAAATTAGTACGAATTCTTAAATGAGCAACATCTCTAAGATATTCTATACTATGTTTTTTTAAAGAAATTGGATAAGTGTTAGGATTTTTAATCCATCCTAATACTACTATTTTTATAGCTTTAACTTCATATACTTGTTCTTTTCCCTGAGATAAAATTAATTGTCCAGTAACAGTGACAGAACAACCAGATGTTAAATGTAACACCTCTGTAGTATAATTATTAAGAATATCACTTGCTACTACTTGTATAGAATTCAAACAAGAACCGTCATAAACATTAATAAATGATATTCCTAATTTTGAAGTTCTTCGACTCCGTACCCATCCTTGAATAATAATTATACTATCTAATTTTGTCCTATTTAAATGTACATTAACTATTGATACTACATTCATAAATCATTCCATTAATATCATCTAATTAATTAAATTAAATTATATCTCATACTATCTTAAATTAACAAGTATACTAAAATAATTATTAATAATTACTTGAGTTAAAATTAAATCAATATATTTTATAAAATTATTTTTTTAAAATATGCATATCTTATATACATATAAATATTTATTTTAAATATAATAAAATATTTAATAATTATATATTAAAAAATATATTAATTAATACACATTTATTTTAAATTAAATAAACATAATGATCATTGTATATTTATTTAATAAATAAGCAATATAGATATCTAATAATCTTTATAATCTCTTGTGAATATAAAAATATAGTTTTATATATATTTTATATTATATCAATCATATTATGTAAAATTACATATTTATTTTTAATTATAACTATATATAATATGAAAATCTATTAAATCTGTACATTGTACATATAATATAGAATATTCACAAACAACATTAATATAAACATACTTATAATTAAAAAAAATAATTAAATAATACCATATAATTGATCAAAACAATTAACTGAACAACAACCATAAAATGTTTCATTACATGAAATACATTGAATAAAAAGTTTATGACAAAAGTTATAATTACAATTTCTATGAGTATCACAAGCTTCATAGCATTGATGACAATAAGAAATAATATCTTTAGAAACTCGTTCTCCTAATCTAGCATCAAATACAAAATTTTTTCCTTTAAAACGAATAGGTAACTTATTTTTTTTAGCATCATGCACATACCCTAAAATACCTCCATAAATATGATATATTTTTTTAAAACCATTTATCTTCATCCAAAAAGTAGCCTTCTCGCAACGAATACCACCTGTACAGTACATAACAATTTTTTTATTTTTTTTATTATGGAATAAATCTACAATAACTTTTAGTTGATCACGAAAAGTATTTTTATAAATTACTACTGCATTTTCAAAATGACCTACTTCATATTCATAAATATTTCTCATATCAATAAACGTCACATCATTATCATCTAACATCATATTAACACGACTAGCTGTTAAATATACACCAACATTTTTATTGTCAAATAATACATCTTCATTAAAACCATCTGCAACAATTTTATTTCTTACTTTCACACGTAAACTCCAAAAAGATTGTTTACGATCCAACGCATGATTCATATTAAAATGATAAAATTGATTACATAATGTAAATAAATATGCCTTCATTATAGTATAATTTTTTATTGGTACACTAATTTGTGCATTAATACCTTCATTTGCAATATAAATTCTACCTAATATGTTTAAATCATTAAAACCTGTATATAAATTATTTCTAATTAATGTAGGATTACTAATATCACAATATTTATAAAAAGAAATTGTTATACGTTCTTCACTATCATATACAAAATTAGATTTTAATAATTTGTTAGAAATACGATTATAAAGATATGACATATATCATTATTCCTTTACAAAAAAATATTTTATATTTTAAACAATATAAATTTTATCCATATATAAAAAACCATAAAAACTATTTTTTATATTCTATAAAGTTAAATTAATATGAAACAAAATTATATATCATATATAATAAAATAAAAATTAAAAAATATATGTATTTATAATATAAAAATGATTACTTTTATATAAAACTATTTTATTGTATCATAATTCTAATATCAATTGTATTTGCTTAATTAATTTATATTGCATATTTTCTAAATTTAATAACGTTAATTTATCTTTTTTAATAATATTAATTGGGGCAAATTTTACATATTTTTTATCTGATAATTTATTTTTTATATTTATTAAATTTGACTGAATAATATGTATTTCCTTATATAAACGAGTGATCTCAAAATCTTTATCTACTATACCTGAAATAGGAACTGATAATTCTGCACCATCTAAAAGTTTAGTAATCGATAAAGGAAGTTTTGCATTATCTGAAACAATAGTAATACTTTTTAATTGAGCTAACATTTTTAAATAATTTTCATGTATTTTAATAATATCAATTATTTTGCTATCTACATGTTTAAAAAATACAGGTAATAATTTATTAGCAAGAGATTTAATTGATGAACGAATGTTTCTAATAGAAACTACTACAGATTGAATCCAATTCATATTAAATATTACTGAATTATCTATTAAATTAATATTATATTCAGGAAATTTCCGCAACATAATACTCTTATCTGAAATATTAGTCAATATTCTAATTCTTTGCCAAATTTCTTCAGTAATAAAAGGAATAATTGGATGAGCCAAACATAATAACGCTTCAAGTACTTGTACTAAAGTATATTTAGTACCTGTTAAATCTAAACGATCTGAACTATGAATAAATTTTTTTACTGATTCTAAATACCAATCGCAAAATTTATACCATACAAAATCATATAATATATTAGATGCTTGATCAAATCGATAAGTATCTAAAGCATTGCGATATTTCTTTACAACATCATTAAATTCTAAGATGATCCATTGATCAGCTAAAGTTAAAAATTTAAAATGTTTATACTGAATTAATTCTTTATTTGACACATTTAGCAAAATGAATCGACTAGCGTTCCATAACTTATTGCAAAAATTACGATAACCTTTTAGTCGATTCATATCCCAAACAATTTCACGTGCAGTTGATGCTAAAGAAGAAAAAGTAAACCGTAACGCATCAGCACCTGTTGCCTGAATGCCTTTTGGAAATAATTTTTTAGTCTTTAGAACAATATCCTGCAAATTATGAGATTTAATCATATAAATTGTACGTTTGTTAATTAACTGTTCTAAACTAATACCATCAATCATATCTATAGGATCAATTACATTACCATGTGATTTAGACATTTTTTTTCCATTTTCATCACGAATTAACCCTGTAATATATATAGTTTTAAATGGTATTTGTGGATTTCCTTTATCATCCTTTATTAGATACATGGTTAACATAATCATACGAGCTATCCAAAAAAATATAATATCAAAACCACTAACTAAAACACTAGTGGGATGAAAACGCTTTAAAAAATCTGTATTATTTGGCCAACCTAATGAAGCAAATGACCATAAACTAGAAGAAAACCATGTATCTAATACATCTTCATCTTGTGTAATTATTTTATCTGAATTAATATTATATTTTTGACGAACCTCCATTTCATTTTTTCCAACATATATATTATTATCTAAATCATACCAAACAGGAATTCGATGTCCCCACCATAATTGTCTAGAAATACACCAATCTTGAATATTTTCCATCCATGAAAAATATAAATTTTTATATTGTTTTGGAATAAATACAATATCTCCGTTCCTCACCGCTTGCGTTGCTACTTTTGCTAATTGAGTGGTGCGTAAATACCACTGATTAGTTAACATTGGTTCAATTACTGATCCACTTCTATCACCATGCGGTACCATAATTTTACGTGAAATAACTTGATCTAATAAATTTAATATACTTAGTTCATCAATAATATACTTTCTTGCAATAAAACGATCTAAGTTTTTAAATTGAGTAGGAATAACATATGATTGATAATCATATATTTTCCCAGAAATATTAAAACATTTTGGAAAATCTATTATCTTACCGTCTAAAGTAAAAATATTAATAATTGGTAAATTATGTTTTATACTCACCTTATAATCATTAAAATCGTGCCCTGGTGTAATTTTTACACATCCAGTGTCTTGATTTATTTTAACATATTCATCAAAAATAATAGGAATAGGACGATTGATTAATGGAATTAAAACATGTTTACCTAATAACTTTAAATACCTTTTATCATTAGGATTAATAGCTATCGCTACATCACCAAATAATGTTTCTGGACGAGTAGTCGCAACCACTAAATATTTATCTTTATAAAACGCTGAACAATCTTCCAATAAAGGATATTTAATATACCATATAAATCCATTAACTAGTTTATTGTTAACCTCTAAATCAGAGACCACTGTTTGCATCTTTGGATCCCAATTTACTAATCTTTTTTTTCTGTAAATTAAATTATCTTTATACAGTAAAATAAACGCTTGTATTACAGCTTGTGAAATACCCATATCTAATGTAAAACGCTCACGACTCCAATCAACAGAATTACCCAACCTGCGCATTTGATAAACAATTTCTGAACTAGATAACTTCTTCCACTCCCATATCTTGTTTATAAATTTTTTTCTTGTATATTCTTGTCTATTTTTTTTTTCTTCCAGTAATAATTTTTTTTCAACAATTACTTGTGTTGCAATACCAGCATGATCAGTTCCTACTTGCCAAAAAGTGTTATCACCCATCATCCGATGATACCTAATTAAAATATCCATTATAGTCTGTTGAAAAGCATGCCCCATATGCAAATTACCTGTAATATTAGGAGGCGGAATCATAATACAAAAATTATTTTTACTTAAATTATTAGTTGGTTGAAACAATAAATTAGTTTCCCAAAAATTATATAAATGTTTCTCAATATCTTGTGGTATAAAATTTTTTTTCATATGTATACTTTTAATAATCAATATTATATTTATTAGTTTAACAATAATAATTAATTATATACCTCGTATTTTATCAGATAATAAACTACTATATAATATTTAATTTTTATTCAATATTATTTAATAAATAATTATATTATATTAATTTAATATATTTTTTAAGAATAAAAATTTAAACCAGATTTGTTTAATAAAAATTGAATTAATAATAAAATAGGTCTTCCAGTAGAACCTTTATTTTTACCAGAAACCCAACTTGTACCTGCTATATCTATATGGGCCCAATGATATTTTTTAACAAAATGAGATAAAAAACAAGCTGCAGTAATTGCTCCAGCTGATTTTGTATTACTAATATTAGCTAAATCAGCAAAATTAGAATGTAAAGTATCTTTATATTTATCAAATATAGGTAACTGCCATACTGTATCTCCAGTTTGTTTACTAGCCTTAATTATATCTTTAACTAATAAATTACAGTTAGAAAATAAACCACTAATACTATTTCCTAAAGCAGTCACACACGCACCAGTCAAAGTAGCAATATCAATTACTATACTTGGTTGAAATCTTTCTACATAAGTTAATATATCACATAATATTAAACGTCCTTCAGCATCAGTATCTAAAACTTCTACTGTTGCTCCAGACATCGTTTTAATAATATCGCCTGGACGAAATGCTCCTCCACCTGGCATATTTTCACAACTAGCTAAAATTCCTATAATATTTAAAGGTAATTTTAATTTTATTACAATATACATTATACCATATACAACAGCAGCTCCTGACATATCATATTTCATTTCATCCATACATTTTGAAGATTTGATAGATAATCCTCCAGAATCGAATGTGACTCCTTTACCAATTAAAATAATTGATTGAAACATATTGTTATTTAATCCATTATATTTTATTAATGACATATAAGGTTTATTTTTTGAACCTTTGCTTACCGCTAAATATGCATTCATACCTAACATATTAAGTAATTTTTCATCTACTATCTCTATTGATAATTTAGAATCGCTATTTTGTTCTAAATTTTTTACTTTTAATTTTAAATAATTAGGTGTACAAATATTAGGAGGTAGATTAGCAAGATCTTTAGTTTCTTTAATACCTTGATTAATAATTACCCCATGTTGTATAGCCATTTCTCCAAAAAATATATCTGACTTTTGATAAATATTAAAAAATATATTATGCAACGTTGATCGTTTGATTTTATATATACTTTTAAAATAATTAAATTGATATGAAAACTTTTCAATTACTTCTAAAGCTACCCTAATCTTCCAATACATATTTTTATTATCTATAAATAAGTTGTTTATAAATAATACTGCCTCCGTAGCAGATGTACTGTTTAAAACATACATAGTTTTTAAAAGAATCTTTCTATATATATCTTCATTAAAATCAGATTCTTTTCCACATCCTATTAATAAAACTCTATCAGAAAAAATATGAGGAACATTATATAACAATAAAAATTGATTAACTTTTCCTTCTAATTCTCCAGATAAAATATATTTATTAATACATCCTTTACTAATTTCATCTAAATATTTTGCAGCTATAGATAATTTTTTATTTTCAAAAACACCTACTACTACACATTCTTTTTTTAATTGTTCTACATTAAAATAATTTATATGAAATTTCATAATTTCACCCAAAGCAATTTTATTTAAAATATTAAATAATAAATCCATTAATTATAAATATAAAAATAAGATATACAACAATATATCTTGTCAAACTATAGTTTAAGATATAAGATTAAAATAAATTTAAGAATAAAATAAAAGAATATTTTATAATATCATAATGAAATTAATATTCATTTATTTATTACAAAGATATTTTAATTATTTACTAACATATTTTATTGATAATATCACACTTATAACATTACAACATAATAATATATGATTAACATCATAATTAGTATATTTTTAGTTAAAATATCATATAAATTATATGGTAATAAATAACATTTAAAACAATTATTTTTTTAAAAAAAAGATTTTTAATATGAACACATTATATAACCGTCATTTTCTAAAACTATCTGATTTTACACAATCTGAAATAATGTATTTAATTAAATTAGCCATAAAATTAAAACAAATAAAAAAAAATAAAAAAGAAATACAATATCTTTTAAAAAAAAATATTGTATTAATTTTTGAAAAAGCATCCACTCGTACAAGGTGTGCTTTTGAAGTAGCAGCATTTGATCAAGGAGCAAATGTCACTTATTTAGGTCCTGGTAATACGCATTTTGAATATAAAGAATCTATTATAGATACTGTTAAAGTATTAAGTAGAATGTATCATGGTATACAATATAGAGGTCATGACCATAATATTGTAAAAACATTATCTCAATTTTCTACTATTCCAGTTTGGAATGGATTAACAGATAAATATCATCCTACTCAACTTTTAGCTGATTTGTGTACTATACAAGAATTATGTACTCAAAAATATATGCATGAAATTCATTGTGCTTACGTTGGTAATGCAAAAAACAACATTAGTCATACCCTTTTAGAAGCAGCAGCAATAACAGGATTAAACTTAAGATTAGTAGCTCCTAAACAATATTGGCCTGATAAAAAAATTTTATTAAAATGTCAATTAATAGCACAAAAAAAATATGGAACAATCATTTGTACTGAAAATGTTGCTGAAGGAGTAAAAAATGTAGATTTTATATATACAGACGTTTGGGTATCTATGGGAGAATCTGATAAATTATGGGAAAAAAGAATTCAACTATTAAAAAAATATCAAGTCAATGATACTATGATTAATTTAACAGAAAATGAACATGTCAAAATACTACATTGTTTACCTGCTTTTCATGATCAAACTACTATAATAGGGAAAAAAATATTAAACAAATTTAATTTACAAACAGGAATGGAAATTACTCATTCTATTTTTAAAAAACATTCTGATACTATTTTCGAACAATCTGAAAATAGATTACATACTATCAAAGCTTTAATTATATCTACTCTAACAGAAAATAATCTCGTATCCTAAAAAATCACATATAAATAATTAAAAAAAAACTATATCAATTAAATTACATAAAATAAATATTTTTACATCATTTCTTAAAGTAAATAAATATGGAACATTCGTTATATAAAAAATACATAATTTCTATTCATAATTTTAATCGTAATCAATTAGAATTAATATTAAAAATTTCTGATTTTTTAAAAAAATACGAAATCTGATATATTAAAAATAAAATTATTGCAGTTGTTTTTTGAGCCTTTAACACAAACTAGATTATCATTTGAAGCAGTAATTCATCGATGAGGAGCTTCTTTAATAGGTTTTACTAATAATAAACGATATCTCTTTAAATAAAAAGGAGAATCATTAGCTGATACTATATTAGTCATAAGTAAGTACGTATGCTGATGTAATTGTTATTAGACATTCACAAGAAGGAGCTACTAAATTAGCGTCAGAATATTCTAATAACATATCTATACTTAAATTCAGGTGATAGAGCTAATCAATATCCAACACAAAATTTATTAGATTTATTTACTATCTAAGAAATTCAATACAGATTAAATAACCTTAAAATTACTATGGTAGGAAATTTAAAATATGGAAGAACAGTTCATTCGTTAACATAATATTTATCTAAATTTGAAAATAATTCGTTTTTTTTATTTCTCCAGATTCCTTAACTATACCACATAACATATGTAATATGTTATCAAAAAAAATAAAATGGATTAGATGTAATAATATTAAAGATATTATTAATAAAAAAGATATTCTTTATATCAATAAAATTCAGACAGAAAAATTCAATATTACTAAACATTTCAATACTTAATCTCAATTTATTTTGCGATTAATAGATTTAAAAAAAAAGTAAAAAAAATTTAAAAATATTACATCCACTACTTTGTATTAATGAAATTTCTATTAATATAGATCATACAAATTATTTATGGTACTTTAAACAAGAAAAAAATAAAATTTATACAAGGACAAGAATTATTATCTTTAATATTAAATAAAAACTTAAATATTGATAAAAATAATGATGTATACAAAATAAAAACAGAAAAAATTAAATATGGAAGTATTATTAATCATATTCCATAATATATCAAATTAAAATTGTTAACATTTTTCAAATTAACTAAAACTGAAAAAAAATTAATATAGATTTGAATTTACTTTCCAAAAAAATATATAAACAAGATATTATTAAAGTAGAAAACATATTTTTAACTAATGGACAAATCAACAAATTAAAAAAATGTATAATCCATATGTTAGTATAAACTATATCGATAATTATTAACTAGTTAGAAAAATATTTCTTATATTATTACCTAATATTATAAAAAATATTAATATGTCCAAATATTAGTTACATTAGTAATACTAATACTATTAATTTTAATTTCAAATTCATTTAAAATAAATAGATAAATTTAAAATCTAAATATTGTAAAAAATAATTCGAAAAACATGTAATTCTATGTAATTATAAATAATCGTTATATATGTATAATTATTAATTAAAATTATTAATTTAAAATTATATATTTAATAAATAAAAACTATTCAATAATAAAGGATATATATGCTTAAATCAATTACTACAAAACAAGCCCCTCAACCTATAGGTCCATACTCTCAAGCTATAAAATATGGAAAAATGGTATTTGTATCAGGACAAATTCCTATAGAAATTAATTCAAATAATATTAAAGGAGACATTGAGCATCAAACAACTATCACTTTAAAACATATCAAAACAATTATTGAACACTCAGGCTTAAAAATAAAAGACATAATTAAAACAACTATTTTTTTAACAGATATAAATCAATTAGAGACAGTAAATAAAGTATATAAAAATTTTTTTATAATAAATGAATCTACAACATTTCCAGCTAGATCATGTGTACAAGTGTCCTCTTTACCTAATAATGCAAAAATTGAAATAGAAGTCATAGCAATGAATAATTAAAATAATGGAATAATCCTGGAACATTTTTCCAGGAACTAAATTTTAAAATAATCATTTATAATTTTCAAATATGCCACAAAGTGGCATAAATCAAGGAATATATCATATATTACGACGACGAGAAGATATATAACTTTTAATATTATCTTGTTTACTATTATTATTAAAATTATTAGAATTCTGATTACGTTCTTTAAAACGCCGACTATCAATTATACGCATATTTTTTCGATGTCTAGTAATATAATTTCTTAAAGATAAAAGCTTTAAATTGATATTTTTATTGAGAATTCTAGTACGTACTAAACGTTTTAATAAATCTTTAGATAAACCATGAGGTAATTCAATAGTAGCATAAGAAGCAAAAAGTTTAATATTTCCAATTTGACGACTAGTAATATTACCTTCATTAGCAATAGCTCCTACTATATGACGAACTTCTACTCCGTCATCACGACCTACTTCAATACGATATAAATCTATATCTTTTAAATCTCTTCTATCTCGACGAAATTTACTCATTTTACTATAAGTATGCTGTCTTTCTTCTTCATAAGGTAATTTACTAATTTTTCTTATTTGTTCATCAGGTTTTATGATTAAAGGTCTTTCACCTTGAGCCATTTTTAATAAAGCTGCAGCTAAACTTTCTATATCTAGTGTATTTTCTGGCTTTAATTTTGGCAATAAAGAGCGGTAATCATCTAAATCTATACTCTGTAATTGTATTTTAATTTTTTTAGAAAATCTAGAGAGACGACGTTCGCTCAATAATTCCGTTTTTGGCAATTCTACTTCTTTAATATTAATTTTTATAGTACGTTCAATATTACGCAACAATCGTCTCTCTCTATTTTCAACAAACAATAAAGCTTTTCCTGTTCTACCTGCTCTACCAGTTCTCCCTATTCTATGTACATATGATTCAACATCCATAGGAATATCATAATTAATTACAAAACTAATTCGATCAACATCTAAACCACGAGCTGCTACATCAGTAGCAATTAAAATATCTAAACGTCCATCTTTTAATCTTTCTAAAGTTTGTTCTCGTAAAGACTGATTCATGTCTCCATTTAAAGCAGCACTATTATAACCACTTTTTTCTAATGCTTCTGACACTTCTAATGTAGCATTTTTAGTACGAACAAAAATAATAGAAGCAGAAAAATCTTCTACTTCTAAAAAACGTATCAAAGCATCAGTTTTACGTCCATATACAATCCAAAAACTTTGTTGTATATCAGGTCGTGTAGTAATACTTGATTGAATACGTACTTCTTTTGTATTTTTCATAAATCGACGTGAAATACGACGAATAACATCTGGCATTGTAGCAGAAAACAAAGCTGTTTGATGATTATCAGGAATATTAGACATAATAGATTCTACATCTTCTATAAAACCCATTCTCAACATTTCATCTGCTTCGTCTAACACCACTCCTCGTAATTTTGATAAATTTAAAGTTCCTCTTTTTAAATGATCTAATAAACGACCAGGAGTCCCTACTACGACTTGAGAACCTTCTCTAAGAGCTCTTAATTGTGATTCATATCTTTGACCACCATACAAAGCTAAAACTCGTATTCCAGATATATACTTTGAAAATTCAGAAAAAGCTTCAGCCACCTGTATAGCTAATTCTCTAGTAGGTGTTAACACTAAAATTTGTGGTAAACTTATATTTAATTGTATATTGTTTAATAAGGGTAAAGAAAAAGCAGCAGTTTTTCCACTTCCAGTTTGAGCCATACCTAAAACGTCTTTTCCTAATAATAAATGAGGAATGCATGCAGATTGAATAGGAGATGGTTTTTTATATCCTAATTCACCTAACGCTTTAACAATATGTGAATTTAAACCAAGAGTAGAAAATGTATTTTCAGTATGTGTCATGCAGTACGTGTACCTCTTATGTGACAACTGCGAGTGAATATAATTTATAATAAAATATACTTAATTTAAACGATAAAAAACTTATTACATTATACAAAATATAAAAAAACATTTTTTATTTAAAAAAAATTTATATTTATTTTTATATATCAAATAAATTTAATTACTTTTATCTAAATTATTTTATAATAATTATCAATATAATCTATTTAAAAATTTTAAAAATTATATAGATAGATAATATCTATGTTAAACTTTTTTCAATAAAATACAATATTAATCGTTACTAAATAAAATTTACTAAACATATATAATCTCAAATTAACAAACACATTTCTAATTTTACAACTTAAATAAAATTTATCATGTAAGGTAATACTAAAATACTATAATATATATATTTCATTCAACTTCTTTAATACTTAAACGCAAACGACCTTGACGATCCATTTCTAAAACTTTTACTGATACAATCTGATTAATTTTAAGATAATGAGTTACCTTTTCTACTCTTTTATTAGATATTTGAGAAATATGAACTAATCCCTCTTTTCCTACTCCAATTGAAACAAAAGCTCCAAAATCAACAATACGTGTTACTTTTCCAGAATATATTCGACCGACTTCCACTTCAGCTGTAATTTCTTCAATTCTACGAATAGCATTATCTGCTTTTTCTTGCATTACTGCAGAAATTTTTACTGTCCCATCATCTTCTATTTCAATTGTTGTGCCAGTTTCTTCAGTTAACATTCTAATTATAGAACCACCTTTTCCTATAACATCTTTAATTTTTTCTGGATTAATTTTGATAACATGTATACGTGGAGCAAATTCAGAAATTTCATGTCTAGGTGCTTTTAAAGATTTTTCCATGATATTTAAAATATATAATCTAGCTTTTTTGGCTTTCTCTAATGCTAATGTCATAATAGTATCAGTAACACCTTCTATTTTTATGTCCATTTGTAATGCTGTAATACCATCTTTTGTTCCAGCTACTTTGAAATCCATATCTCCTAAATGATCTTCATCTCCTAAAATATCAGAAAGTATTACATAATTTTCACCTTCTTTTACTAAACCCATAGCAATACCAGCAACAGCTGAATTAATAGGAACTCCCGCATCCATTAATGCTAATGATGCTCCACATACTGATGCCATTGACGAAGAACCATTTGATTCAGTAACTTCTGACACTATTCTAATAGTATAAGGAAATAATTCTATATTTGGCATTACAGCTAATATACTACGTTTAGCTAATCTTCCATGTCCTATTTCACGTCTTTTTGGTGATCCAATTATACCAATTTCACCCACAGAATAAGCTGGAAAGTTATAATGAAACAAAAAGTGATCTATTCTATCACCTAGTAAATCATCTAAATTTTGAGCGTCTCGAGAAGTACCTAATGTCGCAGATACTAATACTTGAGTTTCTCCTCTAGTAAATAAAGCCGATCCATGTGCTCTAGGTAAAATTCCAGTACACATATCTAAAGAACGAATCATATCATGATCTCTGCCATCAATACGTATATTATTTTTTAAAATGCGATTACGTACTATATTTCGTTCTATTTCATAAAATATATACTCAATTATTGATATGTCTAAAGAGGAATCTTCTTTAATTAAATTTTCTATAATCTCATTCTTAATATATTTTAATTGTTCAAATCTTTCTTTCTTTTCAATAATTTTATATGCGTTCTCTAAACTACATTTAGATAAATTTAATATTTTAGCTTTTAACAAATCATCAATAGGTAATATATTTATATTCCACTGAGATTTCTTATATTTATCAGAAAAAATTCGAATGTTATCTATGACTATTCTTTGTTGTTGGTGTGCAAATAAAATAGCATCAATAATTTTTTCTTCACTTAATATATTAGCTTCAGCTTCAACCATTAAAATAGCAGTACTAGTACCCGAAACGACCAAATCTAAATTACTTACTTTTAATTCATCAGTAGTAGGATTTAAAATATATTGATTATCAATCAAACCAACTCTTGATGCTCCAATAGGACCTTGAAATGGGATTCCTGATAAACTTAATGCAGCAGAAACACCAATAATAGATACAATATCTGGATTAATTTGAGGATTTACTGATACTACAGTAGCTATAATTTGAACTTCATTAAAAAAATACTTAGGGAATAAAGGACGAATAGGTCTATCGATTAATCTTGCAATAAGTATTTCATTTTCACTTGGACGTCCTTCTCGACGGAAAAAACCTCCAGGAATTCTACCTACAGCATATGTCCTTTCTTGATAACTAACTGTTAATGGGAAAAAGTTTTGACCTATTTTTTGTATCTTATCACCTACAATAGTAACTAATACAGAAGTATCATCCATACTTACCATTATGGCAGAAGTTGCCTGTCTAGCCATCATACCAGTTTCTAAAGTTACAGTATGTCTACCATACTTAAATTTGTACACAATAGGTTTTAGCAAAATAATATCCTTAATATATAATTTTTTGATCATGACCTAAATAACTAATTCATAATATGAACCTATAAATTATAACATAGACAAATATTATCCCTTTTTACTAATATATACTAATAATAGTATAAAAAGGGCCTGATATAAGCCCTTTTAAAAATTTTATTTTTATAAATTTAATTTATTACTGTAAAATTACTGTTATTTTAAAATTAATATATTTTAAATTAACGACGTAATAACAATAATTCAATTATTTTATTATATCGTGTAGAATTATTATTTTTTAAATAATTTAATAACTTTCGACGTTTAGATACCATTTTTAACAAACCCCTACGACTAGAATGATCTTTTTTATGTATTAAAAAATGATTCTGCAAGTAATTAATCTGAGCTGTTAAAAATGCAATTTGCACTTCAGATTTTCCACTATCTTTTTCATTAGATCCATATTGTATAATAATACTTCTTTTTTTACTCTCATTGAGAGACATATTTTTCTCCATAATGACAAAAAATTATTTTTCCTTTATATTAAATGAAGATAATAATCTTTTAGGTGTGATATATCTTGTATTATTATCCATCTCTCCTAATCCAATGAATACATGTTTTTTTAATACTCTGACTAATTTATATCTTCTTGTTATAGGAAAAAATTTTTTTTCCTTGACTAAAGATAGAACCTAATTCATTAGAAATATTTATAGTAGGAATATAAGAAATAGGAGAATCAATTGACATCAAAATATTATACAAATTTAATTCTTTGATATCTTTTAATAAATTCAATTGTCTGAACGTTATCATTCTATTTATTGGATAAGATCCTACTTGTATACGACGTAATTGTACTACATGAACACTGAAACTTAATAGTTCACCTAAATCATCTATAATAGTGCGTATATATGTTCCTTTAGAACACTTAATATCTAACTTAATTAAATGTTTATTTCTAGAAAGACATTGTAAATGATAAATAATAATTTTTCTATATCTACGTGGAACTATAATTCCTTTTTTAGCATATTTATACAACGATATACCATGTATATTGAATCGTTGAGTATAATGAATAAATTTAGCTAATATTCTACTGAAACAATCTCAATGTTTCTTTCAATTTTTTAGTAGTAAAATTTACTTTACGTATATTTATTATTTCTCCAGTAGAATCAGATGTAGTGGTACTTGTACCTAATTTAGCAATTACTATATAACGTTTATCAAAATTAATAGAATATTGAGCAAATTTAATTGATTTACCACAGAAAACAGGTAACATTCCAGTAGCTAAAGGATCTAACGAACTTGTATGACCAACTTTATTAACAAACAACATTTTTTATTTTCTGAACAACATGATTAAAAGATAATCCGCAAGGTTTATCTATTAATAACACACCATGAACATGTTTGTTTGTACTAAAAAACACGATATCCTCTTTTACTATTACCAAAATTATTATTAATTATTATATTTATTCTTTCGTAATATTATTAATTAAATTAGTAATCTTCATACCATAAACAAAAGAATCATCATACATAAAATATAATTTTGGTACAATTCGTAATTTTATGTTTTTACTTAATAAAATTCTTATAAAACCAGAAGCATTTTTTAAAATACTTATTATAGTTTGAATATTCTCGACTTTATTATTTAATGTAGTAAAAAAAATCTTTGCACAACTAAAATCACGAGTTATCTTAACATCAGAAATAGTAATGATTATATTCAGACGAGGATCTCTTAATTGATATTGAATAATAGTAGCTAACTGTTTTTTTAATTCTTGTTCTATTTTATAAGAACGATGATATTCTAGTATCATTATTAATTCTCAAAAAAAATAAATTCAATACATTCATACTAATATTATGTCTTACGTAATATAATTTAATTAACATTCAATTTCTTCCATTACTTCAATTAAATCATTTATATGAATATTATTATAATTTTTTATACCAATACCACATTCCATTCCTTTTCTAACTTCTACAACGTCCTCTTTAAATCGACGTAACGATTCTAATTCACCTTGATAAATTACTGTATTATTTCTTAATATACGAACAGATTTATTTTTTTTTATAATACCTTCAGTAACCATACAACCAGCAATTTCAGAAAATTTTGGTGATTTAAAAATACTTCTTACAATAGCCAAACCAATAATTTCCTGTTTATGTTTAGGAGATAACAAACCTAAAATAGATTGTTTTACTTCTTCAATTAATTGATAAATTACAGAATAATAACGAATATTAACATTTTCTAATAGAATCATACGTTTTGCGGAAGAATTAGGTCTAACATTAAATCCTAACAAAATAGCATTAGAAGCAACTGCCAAAGATACATCTGTTTCTGTAATACCACCTACTCCTGAACCAATAATTTTAACTATTACTTCCTGATTAGACAATTTTAATAAAGCATCAGAAATGGCTTCTAAAGAACCTTGTACATCTGATTTCAAAACAATGTTTAATTCAGTAATACCATTTGAAATAGATAAATTATTAAAAACGTTTTCTAATTTTATTCTTTTATAACCAGATAACTTCGTTTCACGATATTTTATTTGACGATATAAAGCTACATCACGTGCTTTTTTTTCATTGTTAACAACAGTGAATATATCTCCAATATTAGGTACATGAGATAATCCTAATATTTGTACTGGTATAGAAGGACCAGCTTCTACGATAAAATTACAATTCTCATCTCTCATTGCACGTACTTTTCCATAAGCACACCCACATATTAATATGTCACCTTGCTTTAAAACACCTTCCCTCACTAATACTGTAGCTATCGGGCCACGTCCTTTATCAAGAAACGCTTCTATTACTATTCCACTTGACATTCCATTAAAAAATGCTTTTAGATCTAACATTTCCGCTTGTAATGAAATTGCATTAAGTAAATTATCAATACCTTGTCCTAATTTAGCAGAAATATTAACGAATATATTATCTCCTCCCCATTCTTCAGCAACAATAGAATATTTCATTAATTCTTTTTTTAATTTATCAATATTATTTTCTATTTTATCAATTTTATTCATAGCTACAATTATAGGAACATTCGCAGCTTTTGCATGTTGAATAGATTCTATAGTTTGAGGCATAATACCATCATCCACTGCAATAACTAATATAACAATATCAGTTACTTGTGCGCCTCTTGCTCTCATAGCTGTAAACGCAGCATGACCAGGTGTATCTAAAAAAGTTATAATGCCATATTTTGTTTTTACACAATAAGCTCCAATATGTTGAGTAATTCCACCTGCTTCTTGAGAAACAACTTGGGAAGATCTAATACTATCTAATAACGACGTTTTTCCATGATCAACATGCCCCATAATAGTAACTACAGGTGATCTCAAAGATATTTTAGCTTTACTGTTACAACGTTTTATATCATTGATTAATAGTTCTTCTAATTCGTTTTCATTACGTACAATAACTTTATGTCCCATTTCTTCAGCAATTAACTGAGCTGTATCTTTATCTATTGTTTGATTAATTGTAACTATTATACCAAGATTCATCATTTTTTTAATTAATTCAGCACTTTTTACAGCCATTTTATTAGCTAATTCTGATACTATTATTTTTTCGCCTATTAAAATATCTCTGTTTACAATTTGTATCGGTTTTTTAAAAGATTGTTGTAATAAACTATTTGAATTCTTTTTTTTATAATTATTACTGACACAAAAAATAGATTTACTTTCTTCTTGATCTTTCTTAATATTTAGTGTCGTAATATAATTTTTTTTATTATGTATATTTTTAATCTTTTTATTTTTTGTACGACGCTTACTATCTATTTCTTTTAAATCATTATATTCCGTATGTCGAGTATTAAGAAAATTAATTGAACGATATTCTTTTTTTATATCTTTTTTATCTATTCTATGATTTAATTTATCTTTAAATATTTTTTTTTCTTCTTTAAGAAAAATGCAATTATTTGACTTATTTTTCGTATTTTTTACATCATAGTTATAATTATTATGATTACATTTTTTTATTGAAATAGACTTATCACTTAATTTTAAACTTATAATTTTATCATTAATTATTTTATTTTTTGTTGAAGTAGTTATTTTTTTTTTGTCATTTACAGAATGTTCGATTATTAATTCTTCTTGAATTTTATTAATATTGACATGACTTTTATCATTTAACATATGATTAATATTATTTTTATTCTCTAATAATTTATTTCTTTCTATTTTATTTTTAAAAAACGTATGTTTTTTTCTAATTTCAATTTGAATAGATCTATTTTTACCTGAATTACTGATTACATTTAAAATACTACGTGTTTTTCTTTGTAAAGTAATAGGTTTTTTAACAGTATTTAAATTTTTATGTATATTCTTTAATAAAATATCTTTATCCGATATATTTATAAATTTACCCGTTTTTTCTAAAATTCCTAATTTTGAACAAATATTAATTAATTCATCTACTGATATATTTAGTTCTTGTGCTAACAATTTTATATTTAAATCAACCATTCCATCTCTTCCTATATCAGGTATTATTATTACTAAACCAACAAATATTACGTGCTTCCATAATTAGTTTACCTGCTTTATTCATATCTAATCCCTCAACATCAATCAAATCATCAATAGATTGATTAGCTAATTCTTCTAAAGAGGTAATATTGATATTCTTCAAACCTATAGCTAAGTTTAAACTCATTCCTTCTAAATTTAATATTTCCTCTGTTATACCATATGTTATATCATTTTCTTTTTTCTCCGATTCCTTAATTGTTACAATATTCATAGCATTAGTTTGAATTTTTTTAGCTATATTTTCATTTATACTAAACGATGTAGATAATTCTTTTAAAGATATATACGCTAATTCTTCTAAAGAAGAAAAACCTGCCTCTATTAAAATATCAATTATTTCCATATCAACATTTAAATATTTAATAAAATTAGATCTAATGACATGTGACTCAGCTGTATGTTTTTTTTGTAAATCGTCAATTGTCATTACATTCAATTCCCATCCGCTAAGTTGTGAAGCTAACCGAACGTTTTGTCCATTTCTACCAATAGCTTGCGCTAAATTAATAGATTCTACTGCAATATCCATTGTATTATTGTCTTCATCCATTACAATAGAAGATACATCAGCAGGAGACATCGCATTTATAACAAATTGAATAGGATTACTATCCCATAAAACAACATCAATTTTCTCTCCACATAGTTCACTAGATACTGCTTGTACACGAGCTCCTCTCATCCCAACACAAGCGCCAACTGGATCTATTCTTTTATCATTCGTCTTCACTGCAATTTTAGATCGAGACCCAGGATCACGAGCTGTTGCTTTTATTTCAATAATTTCTTCACCAATTTCTGGAACTTCAATACGAAATAATCCAATCAACATTTCTGATTTAGATCTACTCATAAATAATTGAACCCCACGAACTTCTGGATGAATAGCATATAAAATACCTCTAATACGATCACCTAATCTAAAATTTTCTCTGGGTAACATATCTTCTTTAAGAATTAATGCTTCAGCATAATTATCTAAATCTAAAATAATGTTATCTCTATTAATTTTTTTTACCACTCCAGTAATAATTTCTCCTTTATATTTTTGAAATTGTTCAATTATCATTGCTCGTTCTGCTTCTCTTACTTTCTGAACAATTACTTGTTTTGCCGTTTGAGTTGCGATACGATCAAAAGTTACTGACGGCATAAGTTCTTCAATATAATCATTTAGTTGTATTGAGCTATCTTCCAAACGAGCTGCTTCTAATGTAATTTCTCGCATTGGTTGTGTAACTTGACCAACTACTAACCATCGACGAAATGTAAAAAATTCCCCATTATCGCGATTCATTTGAACTCGTACATCTATTTCTTGATTATTTTTCTTTTTTGTTGCTGAAGCTAAAGCGCATTCTAATGCTTCAAATATTTTTTCACGTGGTAAAGATTTTTCATTGGATACTGCTGCTACTACAGATAAAATATCTTTGTTCACCGTAATTACCCCAATTTTAAACTGTAATAGTAAAAAACTAAATTAATATATTTAACATATAATTTATATTTAATGAATATTAATACTACCAACATAAATTAATTTATCCATTGAAAAGTTTAATTATTATTGTAATAACATACTAATATCATTCAAATAAAAAATATAAATATTATGAAATCACTAACAGTAAAAATACTATTTTATTTTCATAAAATATATATATATATTAACTTTGAATTACTTTTTAAAAAATTTTTAAAAACTTATTAAAAATTAACAGTTTTAATATGAATAAAAAAACCCGAATATTCGGGGAGGTATTATTTACTTATAATATTAATAGAATTCGATAATAACTGAGAAATACTCATAAGATATCAAATATTTTTTCTACCGAGGACGGGATTCGAACCCGTATATCTTGTGCATAAGATACTACCACCTCATAGTAGCGTGTCTACCAAATTTCACCACCTCGGCTACCATAAACAACATAAAAATATCTTATATTATCGATAACTAATTACATAAAATATTTAAATATGTATAAATACACAAAAATTCTATTATTGATATAATAATATACATTATATTGTTATAATGTACATGTTATTATTTACATTGTTATCATTTAATGATGTCCATGAAAATTACATAATACTAAATTAATCAAAAAAAATAACGTAGCAAAAATAATAGTAATATAAACAATATGTTTATTTCGTTTTAAACAAGTAAATAATTTTTCAACATGACTAGACGAATAAGACGAATTAAGATTATAATCTTTTTGTACAATAATTAAAAAAATTAATATTACTGATACAAACATTAATAAACCTAAAAAAACATTATACATATTCAAGTATTCCTATTTCAATAATTAACTTAATGTTATATTTTTAATCGGTATTTATTAAATAAAATAAATCAATACTTTTATTAAATATATATAATGATAATGGTTACAATCAAATAAAATATATAAATTATTATGACAAGAGATACTAAACGTAAAAATACTAATTAATATTAATTATGTACACAATAAAAATATTTAATAATATTATTATATAAACTAATAACATAAATATATTATGTATTTATGATAATTATATTTATCACATAAAATTATATTTTTTAATTAAAAAAAATAAATATTTATAAAATATAAAATAATTACGTGATAATTTATTTTATAGTAACAATACAAACAATAATTTAAAAAAACATTAATTATAATTTTTATTAATATTTTATAATAATACAAAAAATATTATATTTATTTAAAACAAAATATCATATTAAAACAATTATTTCTTAAACATAAAAATATTTACTATACATAAACTTACGTTTGTTAAATAAATATAATTTAGTATACTATACCACATTTATAACAAATTTATTGAATATATTAATTAAAATATATGTATGCTTTTATATAACATTAAATTAACATAAAAATCCAATTTATAGTATTATATCAACCACAATAATTTAAATATTTTTAACTTATACCATTTAACTTAATCATATATCTATTTAAAATATAATATATTTTATAATTCCATAACATTTAATACTATTAAAAAAATAATAATATATTTTACATACTACAGTGTAATTTATAATATATAAAACTAATTTCATTTATTTCTACTCAATATACATATTTTTCATAAAAAAATATTTTATAATTGTGAACTTTAAAAACAATAATCAAATCTAATATAAATTAACTATCTCTTAATTCATATCAAGATTAAGAGATAGTCGTTTATAATTTATTAACTAATAAAAAACGCTCTATTATACATTTTATATCTTATTTTCATACACATTAAAATGTATAATAACTATCATGACGTCAACAGTATAATCCTTATAAAAGTATTTTAATATATGTGATAGTATAATAAAACTATACAATATATTTAAATAAACTATAATTAATACAAAATAATATAAAAAAATAAAAAATCATTATTAAGAAATAATTTAATGTTATCTAACGGATAGGATTAATTTGTAAAATATGTGTTATGCTATCACACATAACAATCATTTTTATTTCGTAAAGATAGTTACATATTCAAATTTAATTAACAGATGCATGATCTATCCAATTAACTGGATCACGAACTTTTTTTCTAGCCATTAGATCATCAATTTGTGACGAATCAATTGTTTCATATTTTATTAATGCATCTTTCATCGCATGTAATATATCCATATTATTATTTAAAATATTTTTTGCACGCTGATAATTAACATTTATTAACTGTCTTACTTCTTCATCAATAATTTTAGCAGTTTCATCTGACATATGCTTTGCTTTTGATACTGAACGACCTAAAAATATTTCGTCTTCATCTTCTGTATATAATAATGGACCTAATTTTTCTGAAAACCCCCATTGTGTAACCATATTTCTAGCTAATGTAGTAGCAACCTTTATGTCATTAAAAGATCCTGTAGATATATTTTCTACTCCATAAATAATCTCTTCTGCTAAACGCCCACCATATAAAGTAGATATTTGACTTTCTAACTTTCTTCGACTAACACTAATTAAATCTTCTTCTGGTAAAAAAACTGTAACACCTAATGCTCGACCTCTAGGAATAATCGTAACTTTATGAGCTGGATCATGATCAGGAACTGATCGTCCAACAATAACATGTCCAGACTCATGATATGCTGTAATTTGTTTTTGTAATTCACTCATTACCATAGAACGACGTTCTGATCCCATAATTATTTTATCTTTAGCTTGTTCAAATTCTGACATAGATACCGTATGACGACTAATACGAGCAGCAAATAACGCTGCTTCATTAACTAAATTTGCCAAATCTGCCCCAGAAAAACCAGGTGTTCCCCTAGCAATAACCATAGAATTAACATCTTTATCTAAAGGGACTTTACTCATATGAACTTTAAGAATTTGATTCCTTCCTTTGATATCAGGTAAAGCCACAATGATTTGCCTGTCAAAACGACCAGGACGTAATAAAGCAGGATCTAACACATCTGGTCGATTAGTAGCTGCTATTAATATAATACCTTCATTTCCTTCAAAACCATCCATCTCTACTAACATTTGATTTAATGTCTGTTCTCTCTCATCATGCCCTCCTCCAACACCAGTACCTCTTTGTCGTCCAACAGCATCAATTTCATCAATAAACATTATACATGGAGCTGATTTTCTTGAATGTTCAAACATATCACGTACCCTAGAAGCACCTACACCTACGAACATTTCAACAAAATCAGATCCTGAAATTGTAAAAAAAGGTACTTTAGCCTCTCCAGCTATAGCTTTAGCTAATAATGTTTTTCCTGTTCCAGGAGGTCCTACCATCAAGATACCTTTTGGTATTTTTCCACCTAATTTTTGAAAACGACTAGGTTCTTTCAAATACTCAATTAATTCTCTTACTTCTTCTTTTGCCTCATCACAACCGGCTACATCAGAAAACGTAGTTTTTATTTCATTTTCTGATAACATACGAGCTTTACTTTTTCCAAAAGACATAGCTCCCTTTCCACCACCAATATGCATTTGACGCATAAAAAATATCCAAACACCTATTAATAAAAACATCGGAAACCAAGATATAAAAATAGATGTAATTAAGCTTGGTTCTGGAGGAGCTTCACCAATTACTCTAATATGTTTTAAGATAAGAGTATCCAGTAACTTAAAATCATTTATTGGCATATATGTTTTATATTTATTATTATTTTTTTTAATAAAATTAATTTCGTGTCCATTAATACGTACTTCACGAATTTTATTTTTATTAACCTCTGACAAAAAAGTTGAATAATCTATTCTATGTATATTTCCATCATAAGAATTAAAATTTTGAAATATAGACATGAATACAACTGCAATAATTAACCAAATCATCAGATTTTTAACCATGTTACTCAAGGTATTAACCTCATATCAAAAATATATTAAAAAAACAGTCTAAGATGTAATCTTTTTCTTTTTAGCTGCTACAATAAATATCTCTTTAGAATTAGATCGAGAAGAATTTGGCTTACGAACATGTACT
Organism: Buchnera aphidicola (Formosaphis micheliae); assembly: GCF_039403185.1. Classification (NCBI taxonomy): domain Bacteria; kingdom Pseudomonadati; phylum Pseudomonadota; class Gammaproteobacteria; order Enterobacterales; family Erwiniaceae; genus Buchnera; species Buchnera aphidicola. The sequence continues at coordinate 368,803 of NZ_CP135047.1, forward strand.
GAGGAAAATAAGGTGCAAACTTTTTTTAAATATTCTTCAAATCCTTCTCCTTGAAATAACTTTATCAATAATGTTCCACCTTCTATTAATATTATATTAGAAATATTTAAAACTAATTCACATAATAAAATAAATTTAGGAATATCAATAGCGGAATACCCGCTGATATTTGGAGCCATATCAGACATCAAAACATTAACAGATTTATATTCTAAATAATTTAATATTTTATACAATACTATTTCGTCTCTCACATCACCTTGAATAAAATGCACATTTTTAATAGGTAACATAGGTAATACATCACAAGCTACTACTTTACCATATTTTCCTATTTTTTTCGCTGCATATTCTGACCAACTACCAGGAGCTGATCCTAAATCTACTACTGTCATGCCAGACGTAAATAATTTATCAGAATTATTAATATCCTTTAACTTAAATATAGATCTTGATCTAAACCCTTTCTGGTATGATAATTTGACATATTTATCACTTAAATGTCTATGAATCCAACATTTAGATTTATTTTTTTTTTCATAAATTAATATATCCTTTCTATTAAAACATTTAAATAAAAACCAAATAAATAATATAATTAATTTTTTTTGTATTACTATAAAAATGTATATCTATAAAAATATTATTACATAAATATGATACAAAAATAACGAAAAAAAAATATATTAAATAATTAAAATAAAATAATTGAATCAATATATTTTATTAATATTTAATACAAATAATTACATTCATATAGATAAAAATATTTTATTTTATCAAATATGGTCAATTTTTAATATTTTATAATATATAATACCATTAGGTGTATTAATCTCTACAATGTCCATTAATTTCTTTCCTAACAAACCTCTAATTATAGGAGAATTAATAGAAATTAAATTTTGTTTTAAATTTGCTTCATCATCCCCTACAATCTTATATGTATATTGTTGTTTTGTATTAATATTATAAATAGTTATTGTAACACCGAAAATTACTTTACCTACATTTAATATTTTGGTTATATCAATAATATAAGCATTTGATAATTTAGTTTCAATTTCCTGAATTCTCCCTTCACAGAAACTCTGTTCTTCTCTAGCTGCATGGTATTCTGCATTTTCTTTTAAATCTCCATGCGATCTCGCTTCAGCTATTGCTGAAATAATGTTAGATCGTTTCACTTCTTTTAGTTTTTTCAATTCTTTTATCAGTTTTTCAGCACCATGAATAGTCATCGGAATCTTTTGTTTCATATATACACCTTAAAAATATGATTTAATTAAAATGAATATTTTAAATTAAACAATAAAATGTAATCTGACAAAAACTATAAATCTTATATAATAAAAAATATATTTTATAATTATTTTATATAAATAATATTTATTAAATTTTTGTATTATATTATAATATTATTAAAAACATTACTTTAAAATAATATAAAAATGGATACTAAAAAAATAAAAACATTACTTAAAGATAAACTATCACTTAATGAAATTTATATTACAGGAAATAACAATCATCTCCATATTATTGCTATCGGAGAAATATTCCAAGGAATGAATGAAGTTAAAAGACAACAAAGTATTTATACATATTTAACAAAAGATATTTTAGAAAAAAAAATTCATGCTATTTCTATACAGTCTTACTCTCCAAAAGAATGGAGTACAAAAAAAATACTTTACAATATTTAATACATTGTTTATACATATTTAAAATAACATATCTCAATTTATATTTTATAAATTACAATCCTACAAAAATATTGTACATTTATAATAAACACTCAATTTACTTTTATTGTTATAATCATAAACATCAAAAAAAATAAAGTCATATTCATATATCAATAATATCTGATAATATAAAATATATTTATGACACTTATATATTAAAATATTTAAATAAACTCTAATATAAACTTATAAAAAATAAATAAAATGTATCTTTAATAAAGTAATAAATTATTATCAATATGCTATATTGTATCTATATTAAATAATATATTCAGCTATAACGTATTTACTATCATAATTTATTGCTTATTAAAAAAATAATAATAATTAATATTATAAGAAATAAAATTAAAATTATTTTACTATATATAAAATAATAACTTATACATTATATTTTAATATATAATCTATCATTTAATTATTATTTTAATATTTATACATTTAAATTTAATAATAATCGTTATGTACTATCACATAAACGTAATTTTTTAACATCATAAAGATATAATCTATTATGATATAATATATAAAAATTATACACTTATTTAACAAATATTCTTTTAAAAACGTAATTAAAATATGCAGCAAATATAATAAAACATATTACTTTATAATTATATTAAATTCATTATTTTATCTAAAATAAATATACACAAAAAAATATATTTCAAAATATTTTATATTATATTTATATTTTTACATAAATATTTTATATAGATTATATTTATGACATAAAAGTTATGTGACTAGGAATCATTTATGTACGCAATATTTATAAGCGGCGGTAAACAGCACAAAGTAAAAATAGGACAAATCATTAGATTAGAAAAAATTAACTTAAAAATAGGAGAATTAATTAATTTTAAAGAAATATTAATGATTACTGATTCTAACACAACAAAAATAGGTACTCCAATTTTATCAAATTATTTAATAGAAGGCTATATACAAAAACACGGACAACATAAAAAAATAAAAATAATAAAATTTAATAGACGTAAACATTACAAAAAAACTCAAGGACATAGGCAACAATTTACTGATGTAAAAATTGAAAAAATAATTAACAATCAACAGGATAATTAATATATGGCTCATAAAAAAGCAGGTGGTTCTACTAGAAATGGACGAGATTCTAATGCTCAACGTTTAGGAGTTAAACGTTTTGGAGGAGAATATGTATCTTCAGGTAGTATTATTGTTCGACAACGTGGAACTAAATTTCATCCAGGAACTAATGTAGGTTGTGGAAAAGACCACACTTTATTTGCTACAACACATGGAATTATACAATTTACAATAAAAGGAATTAAAAGAAAAAAATATATAAATATTATTAAACATAATTAATTTTTTATCTGATCTAAATATTAAAAGATCTCTTAAAATTATAAGAGATCTTTTATTTTTTATATATAATATTAAAATATTAGAATCAATATTTCAATTTATAAATAAATATTTACTAAGTTACTACAATTAATAATTATGTATTATAAAATAATTGACATTGTATCAAATAACTTTATGATAAATTAAGGAATAACATGAAATTTATAGATACAGCAATAATTCATGTAATAGCTGGAAATGGAGGGAATGGATGTGTCAGTTTTAGAAGAGAAAAATATATACCAAAAGGAGGTCCTGACGGAGGAAATGGAGGTAACGGAGGTAACGTTTGGTTGCAAGCAACAAACAATATAACTACATTAATAAATTTTAAATTCAATAAAATATTTTCTGCAGGTCATGGAAAAAATGGATTATCAAAAAATCGTACTGGAAAACGAGGGAATGATATTACTATTTTAGTACCAATAGGTACAAGAATTATTAATATACCAACTAATGAAGTCATTGAAGATATGTTAATAAATAACACCCAACTATTAATAGCTAAAGGTGGTTGGCATGGATTAGGAAATACTCGATTTAAATCTTCTACAAATCGAACACCAAAACAAAAAACACTTGGAAAAACTGGTGAAAAAAGACAACTATTATTAGAACTAATATTACTAGCTGATGTTGGTACTTTAGGTTTACCTAATTCAGGAAAATCTACTTTAGTACGATCTATTTCAAATGCCAATACGAAAATTGCTGAATATCCATTTACAACATTAAAACCAATATTAGGTGTTGTTAAAATTAATCAAGAAAAAAAATTTATAATATCTGACCTGCCAGGTTTAATACAACATGCATCTAAAGGTATTGGATTAGGTATTCAATTTTTAAAACATTTAGAAAGATGTAGTTTACTTTTACATATAATTGATATTTACTCATATAATAACTCTACAATCGTTAAAAATATAGAAACTGTGATATATGAATTAAAAAATTATAATATAGAATTATATAAGAAACCAAGATGGTTAATCTTTAATAAAATAGATTTACTAAATACAGAAAAAGTAAATGAAACAGTACAAAACATTCTAAGTGTTTTAAATACTAAAGAAAAATATTATATTATTTCTGCTGTTAATAAAATTAATACAAAATCTTTATGCATAGATATTGCACATTTTTTAAAAAAAAAATCATGATAATAAATATAAAACGGGATTATTTAACCCGTTTTACAACTGATATCATAACTCTAAATACCACTCTTCTTAAAAAAAATATATTTATCAATTTACTATTAATTCACAACTAAAGAATCATTGAAATGTAGAATTCATTACATGTATATATTAAATAAATAAACATATATTATATAAATAATATCAAAATAAAAACATATAAAATAATGTTATAAATCATATAAAATATTATAATATATATAAAATTTATAATATATTATAATATCTCACATAATAATTATTGAACTACTAAAGATATTAATAAAATAAAGAAACCCGGTTAATCATTGTTCCGGATTCCTATAAATACTTGTAATACGCATTTTATCATTATCGTTTAGAGAACTGAGTACGTCGTCTAGATTTACGAAATCCTACTTTCTTACGTTCTACTTGACGTGAATCACGTGTAACAAAACCTAATTTTCTTAATTCTATCCTTAATGATTCATCATATTGTATTAAAGCACGACTAATTCCATGGCGAACTGCTCCTACTTGTCCAGAAATACCTCCTCCTCTCACAGTAATATAAAAATCGAATTTATTTAACATATCCACTAATGTTAACGGTTGATATACTATCATACATGATGTTTTTCTAAAAAAATAATCCTCTAATTTTTTTTTATTAACTATAATACGACCAGTACCTAATCTCATAAATACGCGTGCAGAAGATCTTTTACGACGACCCGTTCCATAACTGTATTGCATATCAGTCATGATTTTTTATTATCCTTTTTAAAAAGTTAACAAACTTGGTTTTTGTGCTATATGGTTATGCGAATCTTTAGCATAAACTTTTAATTTTTTTAACATTGTACGACCTAAAGGCCCTTTAGGTAACATACCTTTAACAGCTAATGCAATTATACGCTGAGGACAACGATTAATCATTTCTTCAAAGGAAAAACTTTTAATTCCACCAATATATCCTGTATGATGATAATATATTTTATTATATCTTTTTCTTCCAGAAACTAATATTTTTTGTGCATTTAATACAATTATATAATCTCCTATATCTACATGCGGTGTATACTGTACTTTATGTTTTCCGCGAAGATATGTAGATATTACAGTTGCTAATCTACCTAAAATCTTATCCGTTGCATCAACTACATACCACTTTCTAGTACAATTATTAGATTTAGCTGAAAAACTTTTCATAAAAAATTACCCATAACTATAAATTCTATTATACTTTATTTTTTAATAAAATTTACACAACATTTATTAAAAATAAATACTTAACGTTAAGATAACAATAAATATATAATACATATTATATTAATGTAATCAATGAAAATATATTAAATATATATTCATTACATCAAAATATAAGAACGTTTTTATTTGACAAATTACTGATATTAACCTATTCTAGTAGTGAAATATTTTTATTATAAAAATATTTTATAAGATCATTTAATATCTTAAACTTTATTAAATTAAATGGTGTTTAATCAAATTATATATATTATTTTATTTAAAACATTATATATAATACAAGTAATTATGAATTAAATAAAATATTTTAAAATATAAAATAATTTTAAATTATATCACAATATTATAAACCATACATGCTTTAAACAATAAATGTTTATTATTTTAACACGTATTAATTAAATATTTTAATAGTGACTATATAACTATGATTTACAATAACTATTTAACACACCTAAGAGATAAAATTAATAAAATTGATCACGATTTAATTGTGCTATTATCCAAAAGACAATCAGTAGTCAAAAAAATTGCAAAAATAAAAATTGATCAATCATTACCCATAAAAGATACAAAACGTGAACATTTTTTATTAACAGAATTAATAAAATTAGGTGAAAAATATAATATAAATAGTACCTATATAAAAAATATATTTACTACAATTATAGAATATTCAATAATTTCCCAAGAAAAAATTTTAAAAAAAAAAATAATTTAACTCATGTTATATTTTCATTTCTTGGTCCACAAGGATCCTACTCGTATTTAGCAATGAAGAAATATTCTAAAAAATATTTTTTGAATATTATAGAAAAGACGTGTATTAATTTTGAAAATGTTATAAAAAATGTAGAAAATAAAAAATCTAATTTAGCAATATTACCTATACATAATTTAATTACAGGATCTATTTTAGAAGTATATAATCTACTACAACATACTAAATTATCTATCATAGGAGAAATATATCTTCCTATCAATCATTGTATTATAGCGTTACCAGACACTGATGTAAAAAACATAAATACTATCTATAGCCACATCCAACCTTTAAAACAATGTAGTATATTTTTAAATAAATTTCCACACTGGAAATTAAAAAATACATCTAGTTCATCTTATGCTATTGAAAACTTATCAAAAAAAAAAACAAAAATATCGCTGCTATAGGTAACGAATATAGTAGTAAATTGTATTCTTTAAATATATTATTTCATAATATATCCAATATAAAAAACAATACTACTAGATTTATTATTTTACAAGATACTCCTGTTAATATTATAGAAGATACATCGAAAATAATAACACTAGCATTTATTTGTATAAAAAAACCACAATTACTTAAAAATATACACTTATTATTTAAAAAATATTATTTAAATATAAAATATTTAACATCTCAAGATATTTCTTCTAATCCTATAAAATCAATTTGTTACATCGATATATCATATTATGTACTAATACCCTCTAGTATAAAAAATGCATTATCTGAATTACATACAATTGTTGATCAAATAAAAATATTAGGTTGTTATACAAAAAACAATTATTAAAATATGTTTAATTAATATAAAAATAACAAATTTTATTTTTTACTTAATTTATTACGATAAACATCTAATTATCTTATATAATCTAAAATAAACAAGAAATAGTACATATTTTTTATTAGATAAAAAATTATAATAATTTTTTATCTATTTTAAAGATAATTTAATATTCATACAAATTTGATATATTATGTATAGTATATAGTGAATTTAATATATAAAAAATTTTATTACTTTAAAAATAGGAAAAAATTATGTTTGAAACACTTACTAAACATATGTCAAAAATATTAGACAAAATATCCAATCAAGGTAGATTAACTGAACAAAATATACAAACTACATTAAGAGAAATACGAATAGCTTTATTAGAAGCTGATGTTGCTATATCTGTTATACAAAAAATTATGAGCTGTATTAAAGAAAAATCTTTAGGCAATAAAATCAATACTAGTCTTTCACCAGGACAAACATTTATTAAAATTGTCAAAAATGAACTAATTAATTTAATGGGTAAAAAAAATGATAAATTAAACTTAAATGACATACCTCCTGTTATTATATTATTTATAGGAATACAAGGAGTAGGTAAAACTACTAATTTAGTTAAAATTGGAAAATGGATTCAAGAAAAAAATAAAAAAAAAATACTTACTGTATCTACAGATATTTATCGATCTGCTGCTATTAAACAATTAGAAATATTATCTACTCAAGCAAATATTGATTTTTTTCTTTCACATTGTAATCAAAAACCAATTGATATAGTAGTAAAAGCATTAGAATATGCTAAATTAAAACTATATGATATTTTACTTATTGATACAGCTGGTAGATTACATGTTGATCAAAAAATGATGAATGAAATCAAAATCATACATAATACAATAAAACCGACAGAAACTTTATTTGTACTTGACTCTATGACTGGACAAGATAGTATTAATATAGTATCACAATTTAATCAATCTATACCAATTACAGGAATAATATTAACTAAAGTAGATAGTGATGCCAGAGGTGGAGTAGCCTTATCTGCACGTTATATTACTGAAAAACCAATAAAATTTATAAGTACAGGAGAAAAAATAGAAGCTTTAGAACCTTTTCATCCAGAAAGAATTGCATCACGAATTCTAGGAATGGGTGATATATTATCACTTATAGAAAACTTAGAAAATCATATTGAAAAAGATAAATCTAAAAAATTAAATGATGAATTTAACAATAAATTTAATCTAGATGATTTTTTAAAACAAATTAAACAAATGAAAAAAATAGGAGGAATTTCCAATTTAGTTAATAAATTACCACAATATAAAAGTAATGATAATATCAGTTTACATGATCATATAAATGACCAATTATTAAATAAATTTATAGCTATAATAAACTCAATGACTAAAAAAGAAAGACAAAACCCGGAAATAATTAAAGGATCACACAAAAGACGTATTTCTTTAGGTTCTGGAATAAATATACAAGATATTAACAAATTACTAAAACAATTTAACTATTTAAAAAAAATAATGAAAAAAATTAAACCAAATAATATGAGTAAAATGCTTAAAAATATAAAAAATATAAATTTTAAGAATTTATTTAATTAAATTTACAATCATTTCTCATATACATATAAAATATAACGTAAAACATATTAGTTAATATTATTATATATAACCATACAAAAATAAATATTTTAAGGATATTTTATGTTAAAAATAAGATTAGCTCGTCATGGTTCAAAAAAACGTCCATTTTATCAAATTATTGTTACTGATAGTCGCTTTCCAAGAAATGGACGATTCCTTGAACGCATTGGATACTTTAATCCAATTTATTCTTCTATAACATCACAAAATATATATATGAATAATGATAGAATAAATTATTGGATTCAAAAAGGTGCTATTATGTCTCAACGTACATATACTTTGATAAAAAAATACAAAAAAATAAATATTAGTAAATGACAATAACATATATAAATAAACCAATATATCCTTGTATTATTGGTAAACTCGGAGCAACATATGGAATATTAGGATGGATAAAATTGTTTTCTTTTACATCACAGAAAAATAATATACTAAAATATAGTCCATTGCTAATCAATTACAATTATAAATGGATAACTTTAAATATAGAGAATAAAAAATATCATAAAAATTTTATATTAATCAAAATAAAAAATATAGATGATCAAAATCAAGCAAAAAAATTAACAAATTCTTACATCGTTATAGAAAAAAATATGTTACCCAAATTAAAAAGTAATGAATACTACTGGAATGATATTATTAATTGTAATGTTATATCAATTAACAATGATTACATAGGAAAAGTAATTAAAATTATACAAACCGGTTCTAATGATATTCTAATCATTAAACAAAAAAAAACAAAAAAAGAAATACTAATTCCGTTTCTATATCAATCAGTGATAAAAAAAATTGATATTATCCATCAATTGATAATAGTTAACTGGAACAACATCTATAAATAAAAAATATTTTACAACATTCCTTATAAAATAATATGGTTTATTTTAATATAATTAGCATTTTTCCAGAAATATTTTCTGCCATTAAAAATCAAGGTATTATCAGTAAAGCTATTAAAAAAGGTATTATTCATTTAAACATATTTAATCCACGAGATTATACGCATGACAAGTATCGAACTATAGATGATCGTCCATATGGTGGAGGTTCCGGAATGTTAATGAAATTTGAACCTTTACTTAATGCAATTAAACAAGCAAAAAAAATAAAAAATAAAGTAACAAAAATAATATATCTTTCTCCAAAAGGAAAACCTCTTAACCAAAAAAATATTATTAAGTTAGCTAAAATAAATAATTTTATTATAGTATGCGGGAGATATAAAGGAATAGACGACAGATTAATTTCCCACCAAATCGACGAAGAATGGTCAATAGGTGACTATGTTGTTACTGGAGGAGAATTGCCAGCGATGATATTTATTGATGCTTTATCTAGATTAATTCCAGGTGTCATAGGAAATCAAGAATCAATAGAAGAAGATTCTTTTTATAATGGATTACTTGACGCTCCTCAATTTACCAGACCTAAAAACGTTTTAGGTATGTCTGTACCAAAAATATTACTATCAGGGCATCATGAAAAAATAAAACAATGGAAAATAAAGAAATCTCTAGGAATAACTTGGTTAAAAAGACCAGATTTATTAAATAAATTAACTTTAACTAAAAAACAAACAATGTTATTAACTGAATTCAAGCAAGAATGGTTTAAAACCATAAAAAATAAATTTATTTAAAGGATTCAAAAAATAATGAATATTATTCAAAAATTTGAACAAAATAACCTTAAACAAGACATACCTCAATTTAAGTCTGGAGACACTTTAGAAGTACAAGTGTGGGTATTAGAAGGTGCAAAAAAAAGAATTCAATCTTATGAAGGTGTAGTAATTGCAGTACGTAACCGTGGTTTACATTCGTCTTTTACTTTAAGAAAAATTGCTCATGGTGAAGGAGTGGAAAGAGTATTTCAAATACATTCTCCTATTATTTCTAAAATTCTAGTAAAAAGAAATGGTTCAGTAAGACAAGCTAAACTCTATTACTTAAGGACAAGAAAAGGAAAAGCAGCTCGAATTAAAGAAAAAATAAATATAATAAATAAAAAATAACATACTAATAATGCATCATAAAAAATTATCCATGCAGTCATATATTATTAATATTTTTGACTGCATATTAATGTAATTAATACTATTATAATATAAATTATTAAACCATTCCACCTACCGTTAAATGATTTATTTTTATAGTTGGCTGTCCCACACCAACAGGCACGCTTTGCCCATCTTTTACACAAATACCAACACCTTCATCCATATATAAATCGTCTCCCACCATTGAAATATCATTCATACTCTCTAATCCAGATCCAATGAGCATTACCTTAGTAATTGGTTTAGTAATTTTACCCCTTTCTATTAAATATGCCTCAGAAGTAGAAAAAACAAATTTACCAGAAGTAATATCAACCTGCCCTCCTTTAAAATTAACTGCAAATATACCATATTTTACACTACTAATAATATCCATAGGTTTAGATACACCAGATAACATGTAAGTATTTGTCATACGTGGCATAGGTAAATAAGCGTAAGATTCTCTTCTACCATTACCAGTAAGTTTTGCATCCATCAAATTAGCGTGAAACTTATCTTGCATATAATTTTTTAAAATTCCTTCTTTAATTAATACATTGTATTTACTTGGAACTCCTTCATCATCTATATTTAATGAACCTCTTCTATGTTGCATTGTGCCATCATCAACAATTGTACATAATCGTGATGTGACTTTTTGTCCTATTTTTTTAGAAAAAACAGATGTTTCTCTATAATTAAAATCACTCTCTAACCCATGACCTACAGCTTCATGTAATAATACACCTGGCCATCCAGCACCTAAAACTACTGGAAAACTACCTGAAGGAGCACAATCAGCAAATAAATTTAATAATGCTATTCTTACCGCTTCTCTAACTAAATATTCAATATATGTACTTCCAGATAAATGATTCATTAAAAAATAACCGTAATCTTTTCGAATCCCTCCTCCACTTTGACCAGATTCACGTTTGCCTTTATCTTCAACTACTACTGTTATAGAAAGATGTACTAATGGTCGAATATCTGCAGCTAATGTACTATCTGTAGCTACAATCAATACTTGTTCATATTTTCCACTTAAAGTTGCATTTACTTTTATAACTCGTTTATCTATTTTTCTAGCTAAAATATTTATATTATTTAAAATTTCTATTTTTTCTTGATACGAAAAACTATTTAAAGGATTTATATATTCATACAAAATTTTATAATCTACTTTAGATAATTCTTTTATTGTTTTATTAGATTTGTTATTAAATATTTTTTTTACTGAATTAACACTATTTTGTAAAGCATTTAATGTAATGCTATTGGTATAAGCAAAACTAGTAGTAAATTTATTAATTCCACGAACTCCAATTCCTTGGTCAAAACTATATATACCTTCTTTTACAATATTATCTTCCAAAACCCAAGATTCTTTAAAGATAGATTGGAAATATAAATCAGAATAATCAAAATTTTTTTCTGATAAATCACTTAATACTAAAAATATATCATTTATGCTGATTTTATTAGTATCTAATAATTGTTCCTTTACTAAATTGAATATCATTATTTTTCTCTTGTAACAATGCATTAATATTGATAAAAAACATAATATATATATATTATGAAATAATTATGAAATATTTCATAGTATCGAATACTAAAAAATAGTTTATTGATATATTATTTAATGTTAATACTACATTAATTAAATTAGATAAAAAACTTCATAAAAATATAATAATAATAATTATATATTTATTTTATTAAAATTTTTATATGTACTCAATATATTTTTGATAAAAAAATATTTCATTTGTTTACATTTTATTATTTTTAATTTTAGTATATCACTAAAATAATTTTATAACTTTAAAAAATATAAAAATTTTTAATAAAGGAAAAAATATGAATAACAAAAAAAATATTTTACTAATTAACGGACCTAACATTAATCTTTTAGGTTCCAGAGAAACTAAAATATATGGTCATTATACGTTAAATCAATTATTGGACGAATTAAACAAAATAGCTACAAAATATAATGTAAAACTGCATCACATACAATCAAATGCTGAACATATATTAATTGAACATATCCATCAAGCTAAAAAAAATATTGATTATATTATAATTAATCCAGCTTCGTTCACACATACTAGTATAGCTTTAAGAGATGCTCTTTTAGCTGTAAATATTCCTTTCATAGAAATACATATTTCTAATATCTATTCAAGAGAACAATTTAGATCTAATTCATGGTTTTCTGATATTGCAGACGGTGTTATTTCTGGTTTTGGAATAGATGGATACGTTTGGTCATTAAAAAGTGCTATAAAATACGTTCAATCTACTAATTCACTTAAATAATAAATACATAAATACTTATCAAAATATTTTATATTATTAATATCATCACATATTTAATATATTAACATTTAGTATATAACTCAATTATTTATTGTTTTACAATTTCTCTTCTATTAAGGCATTGTAAAACAATATTAATATATATATTTTAATTTACTTAAAATATTTAATGATATAATTATTTTAATTTAATACATTTAATAATATTAATTATCCTTGTCTTAATACATCTATTAAATGAAGCATATCTTTTGGTAATTGAATTGCAATCGTCATTAACTGATTAGATTTAGGATGCATAAAAATTAATTTACACGCATGTAATGCTTGTCTGGAAAAACTTTTTAAAGTTTTAATTCCTAATGTTGACATACCTTTAGGTAAATTAAATGAATTTTTATATACAGGATCACCCAATATAGGATGTTTTATATGTAAAAAATGCACTCGAATTTGATGAGTTCGTCCAGTTTCTATTGTTATACGTAAATGAGTATGATATTGGAAACGTTCAATAATTCTATAATGAGTTTTAGCATATCTACCATTAGCATTAACAAACATTTTAGTTCTATTTTTAAAATGACGTAAAATTGGCGCTTCTATAATACCACCTGTGATAATGTTACCAATAACTATAGCTTCATATTCACGAACAATAGATCTAATCTTTAAAGCATGTTTTAACTTATTATAAGAAAATATATTCTTTGCAATTAACATTAATCCCGTGGTATTTTTATCTAATCTATGAATAATACCTGCCCGTGGTATATTAAAAAATAAATTATTTTTATATAATAAAGCATTTAAAATAGTATTATCTACATTTCCAGCTCCTGGATGTACAACAACATTTTTTTGTTTATTAATTACTAAAATATCATCATCTTCATATACAATATTTAACAAAATATTTTTAGCAAACACTTCTGCTTCATCTGTAACAATATATATTGTTACAACATCTCCCTGTAACACCTTAAAATTAGGTTGTTGTACAATATCCCCATTAACAGAAACATACCCATTTAATATCATTTTTTTTAACATAGTTCTTGAATATTCATAAAACATAACTGATAACGTTTTATCTAAACGCTTATTTTCTACTGATAATAAAGGAATAATAGCTGAAATTTTTTTTTTCCATAATAATTACCTTATTAATAAACATTGATAAAAATCTAATAAAAAAATTTTATTAATATAATATAATGTTAAAACAATCTATTATTATTAAACAACAAAATTTTTTTAAAAAATATAATAAATATTATTGATTAATGATTTTTTATATCAAATATTATAGACAGCAATTATTACTAACATAATAAAATATGTTTAAATTAAAACGGACATAAAAATGTATCAATCAACAAAAATAATACGACAACGTTTTATAAATTTTTTCCATGAAAAAAAACATAAAATTATTAAAAGTAGTTCATTAATACCAATTAACGATCAATCAATTTTATTTACTAATGCAGGAATGAATCAATTCAAAAATATTTTTTTAGATACAAATCAAAATTATAAATATTCAAAAGTTGTAACTAATCAGTACTGTCTTCGTACAGGAGGAAAACATAATGATTTAGAAACTGTAGGTTATAGTATTCGTCATCATACATTTTTTGAAATGTTAGGTAATTTTAGTTTTGGAGATTATTTTAAAAAACAAGCTATTCTATATGCTTGGGAATTATTAACCTCAAAAAAATGGTTTGCATTACCAAAAGAAAGATTTTTAATTACCGTTTATAAAACAGATGAAGAAACGTATGAAATATGGAAAAATGTTATAGGAATTCCAGAAAATAGAATTATATCCATTGGTGACAAATGTCATAATTCTCCTTATATATCAGATAATTTTTGGTATATGGGTGAATCAGGTCCCTGTGGTCCATGCACCGAAATATTTTATAATCAAGACTCTATTAACCCATCTACAATGACGTTATCTGACGATCAAATAAAAAAATATTTTGAAGTATGGAATATCGTTTTTATGCAATTCGATAAAAAAAAAGATGGATCATTTTGCATGTTACCCAAACCATCTATAGACACTGGTATGGGATTAGAACGTATTGCATCAATAATACAAAATGTATCTTCTAATTATGAAATAGACATATTTAAAGAATTAATTCAAAAAATAGAGAAAATTAACCGAATTAAACATAACCTAAAAAATAATATATCATTACGTATCATTGCTGATCATATTCGAGCATGTTACTTTATGATTTCAGAAAATATTATTCCTTCGAATGAAGGGAGAGGATATGTATTACGTCGTATTATTCGTAGAGCTTCACGTCATGGATATTTATTAGGTATAAAACATGCTTTTCTTTATCAATTAATTAATAGCGTTATATGTGCAATGAACATTACTGATAATTATTTAATTCAAAAAACAGAATACATTAAGTCAATTTTAATGCAAGAAGAAGTAAAATTTAATTACACTCTGGAAAATGGATTAAAATTACTCAACACAGAAATAAAAAAAGTACATAATGGAATCATAGATGGTGAAGTAATATTTTATTTATATGATACTTTTGGTTTTCCAGTAGATTTAACTAAAGAAGTATGTATAGAACATAATATTAAAATAGATGAAATAGGTTTTAAACATGCTATGGATCAACAAAAAAAACGTTCTAGAGATACAAAAGTATTCAATAGTAACTATAAACATTTTAATTCCATAGATCAAAAAACTATATTTATGGGTTATACATTAAACCAAACTAAATCTACTATAATAAATATTATAATTAATAATCAATTTAAAGATACTATGATGTTAGGAGAAAAAGGAATTATATTATTAGATAAAACACCATTTTACCCTGAATCTGGTGGACAAATAGGTGATATAGGACATATTTATAATGATACAGGAACTTTTACAGTAGAAAATACAAAAAAAAACAATGATACAATTTTTCATATAGGTACCATAACATCTGGATATTTAACAAAAACACATGACGTCACTGCTAATATTGATAGTAAAATACGTACATATATTGAAAAAAATCACTCAGCTACACATTTACTTAATTCTGCTTTACGAAAAATATTAGGAAATCATATATATCAAAATGGATCGCTAGTTAAATCTGACTTAATTCGTTTCGATTTCTTTCATAATCAACCTATGACGTTACTAATTGTACAAAATATAGAACAGTTAGTTAATAAATATATTTTTCAAAATAACAGCATAAAAACAAAACAAATAAGCTTAGAAGATGCTAAAAACAAAAATATAACAAGATTACTTAACAAAACATACCATGATAATGTACGTGTAATTTGCATAGATAAACATTCTCAAGAACTTTGTGGAGGTACTCATACAAAAAAAACAGGAAATATAGGATTATTTAAAATAATAACACAACGTAGTATTGCTTCTAATATATATCGAATAGAAGCTGTAACAGGAGAAATAGCATTAAAATTAATACATGAACAAGAAAATAATATTCAAAAAATATGTTCATTACTTAAAACTAATAAATATATATTAAATGATAGTATCAAAAAAATAATATCTCATAACAACCATTTAAAAAAAGAACTTAATGAACTACAAGATAAAGAAGTACTACATAATGTTAATCTATTAATTAAACAAACAAAACAAATTAAACATGTTACATTATTAATAAACACATTAAAAGATAAAAATATTAAAATAATACATTTGATTATTAATGAACTAATTAATAAATTTCAACATTCGATAATAATTTTAGCAAATATTTTGCATAATAAAGTAACTATTATTGTAAGAATTACTAAACATGTTAGTAAACTAATTAAAGCAAACGAATTAATTAAAATAATATTAAACGATATTAACGGAAAAGGAGGCGGTAATGAATCTATGGCTGAAGGAGGAAGTACATATCTACAAAAATTACCAAAAGCATTTAAAAATATTGAGTTATGGATAAATTCAATTTTATAATGTACATGTATTAAATTAATTAATACTATTTTATATATTTAACACTCTTATGCTATGATACTCAATACAAAATAAAATAATTCTAATCTTATAAACATATTCAAATATAATATATATAAACATATCTTTACGGTCTACTGTAAATCTCATATGATAGAATATGCAGGTAGGAATTAAATAAGCTATATTTACTCAATTATTAAAGGAGCAAAAAATGCTTATTTTAACTCGTCGAGTTGGAGAAACTCTTATAATTGGAGATGAAGTAACTGTAACAGTACTAGGAGTCAAAGGAAATCAAGTTAGAATTGGTGTCAATGCCCCTAAAGAAGTTTCAGTACATCGTGAAGAAATTTACCAACGTATCCAAGCAGAAAAAAATCAAAAATCCAATTATTAACCAATCATAGCGTATCTTACTAAAATAATACACTGTAAGATACGCTATCATTTAATCTATTTTTCGTATAACTCATTTTTAAAAAAAATTGACTTACTCAATAAAAAAGTAATATAGTAATAAAATTAGTAAAATTTAAAAATTATTAATACACAATTAATTAGGTGAGATGGCCGAGTGGTTGAAGGCGTTCCCCTGCTAAGGGAGTATGTAAATAAAAATGCATCGAGGGTTCGAATCCCTCTCTCACCATAATTTTAAAATAGCATCCGTAGCTCAGTTGGATAGAGCACTCGGCTACGAACCGAGAGGTCGAAGGTTCAAATCCTTTCGGATGCAAATTAAAAAATATTCTCTATAAAATTAAAATTTTACATATATATAAAAATTAAATATTTTTACTAAAACAGAAATAATTTATTGTATAATACTAATACTATAATTAATTTATATATAATAAAAATTAATTTATTTACAATTAGGAGGTTTAATTGATTCCTAATATATCATCAGTATTATGTTGGCTAAAATGTAATCCAAATATATTAGACAATATTACCAGAGGAATTGAAAGAGAAACATTACGAATAAAAATAGATGGAAACATGCCAACAACAAATCATCCCTATCAAATTGGTTCGTCTCTAACACATAAATGGATAACTACTGATTTTTCTGAAATATTACTAGAATTTGTAACTCCAAAGTCTACTAATTTAAATAATCTTATTGATATATTATATGATTTACATAAGTATACTAGTGAAAATATTAAAAATGAATATCTCTGGCCATTCAGTTTTCCATATTATATAACACCACATTGCGCAATAAAATTAGCTAAATATGGAACATCTAATCTCGGTAAAATAAAAACACTATATAGAACAGGTTTAAAAAACCGTTATGGCAGTTTAATGAATATGATTTCAGGGGTACATTATAATTTTTCTTTATCTATTAATTTTTGGAAACAATGGAAAAATATTACTAATATAAAAAATATACAAAATATTATTTCTTCCGAATATTTTAAATTAATTAGAAATTATCATAAATTTGGTTGGATAATTCCATATTTATTTGGTGCTTCTCCTGTTATTGAACCATCTTTTATAAAAAATAAAAAATCTAACATTACATTTAAAAAAAGTCCAAACAATTTACTTTACCTACCATGGTCTACATCATTAAGACTGAGCTCTATCGGTTATAACAATAGCAAAACCTCTGATATAATGAATGTGTCATTTAATAATCTTACAGATTATATTAATTCATTAAAAAATGCTATTAATACACCTTCTGAAATATTTAAAAAAATAGGTTTAAAAAATAAATTAGGTAATTTTAAACAAATTAGTAATCACTTACTTCAAATGGAAAGCGAATTTTATACACATATCCGACCTAAACAAAAAACTACAACAAATGAATCATTATTAAATACTTTAAAAAACAAAGGAATAGAATAC
The DNA here is from genome assembly GCF_039403185.1 of Buchnera aphidicola (Formosaphis micheliae). Lineage (NCBI taxonomy): Bacteria > Pseudomonadati > Pseudomonadota > Gammaproteobacteria > Enterobacterales > Erwiniaceae > Buchnera > Buchnera aphidicola. The sequence goes on from NZ_CP135047.1 coordinate 387,848, forward strand.
ATTGAAATCAGATCATTAGATATTAATCCATTTTCACCTATAGGAATTGATATAAAACAAATATTATTTTTAGACTTATTTTTAATTTGGTGTTTATTCGCTAATTCATCAGAAATTCATAATACTGATATTAAATTATATAATAATAATTGGAATATTATTCTTCTAGAAGGAAGAAAACCTAATCAAATGATCAATGTTGACGGAAACAAAAAAAAAGAAAAATTGATATCTATCGGTAAAATAATATTTCATGATTTATATCATATAGCTGAAAATCTTGACAAAAATTCTAAAAATAATCCATACGAAAAAGTTTGTGATGAATTTATTCAATATTTTAAAGAACCTGAACTAACTTATTCAGGAAAAATATTTAATGAAATTATTACAAATGGAATAAATGAAACAGGATTAAAATTAGCAAGAAAATATAAAAAACAACTTATAGATAAAAAAATGAAATTTTTAAATTACAAAATTTTATATCAAGAAGCAATGTTATCTCATAAAAAAAGACAAAATATAGAAATGCACGATAAAATAAATTTTAAAACGTATTTAAAAAGATACAAAAAAATATTAACTAAATAATTGTGACCTTAAAAAACATATGTATGCAAATTATCTATATTAGATATAAAAATTATCTACAATTAATTATACAAATCAAAAATATATTATATATTTTAAATATACAAACAAATTATTTACTGATAATTAATTATTAAAAAAAATTAAATTTTTAGTATATTTTATTTTTATATAAAAAATTTATTAAATATATAACTAATTGTTACCTATATAAAATAAATATTTTAACTAATATTAATCCCATAAAATATATTTACTATATTTAAATATTATAAAAAAACAATACATGTATTTTATACTATATAAAATATGACATACATTTTAATCAGATTAATTTTAATTTCAACTACATAACTATACAAAAATATATGTATATTATCTATACATGTTTACTTAATTAAATAATCATTATTCCAAATTTTTGTAGGAGTAAAAATAATAGGAAGCAAAATATCCCATGAATAGACAGGAAAAAAAGATATAAATTGAAAATCATAAGCTAAACCAATTGGAACAATTGTATCTTTACAATTCTGCAATATTTTATCATAAAAACCTCCTCCCATTCCTAAACGATATCCTAAATTATTAAAAGCTATTAAAGGCACAAAAATAATATCTAATTGATTAATATCAATTATATCTCTATAAATTATCTTGGGTTCAAAAATATTAAATTTATTTAATACCAATTGAGTCGTGTGATTATATTTAATAAATAGTAAATTTCTTAAATGATATGGATCTATCACTGGTAAATAAACATTAATATTTTTATTTAACATTTGAGTAATTAATGGAAAAGTATTAATTTCTCCATCAAATGAAAAAAATATTGCAACATACTTAACATTATTAATTATATTATAATTTAATATTCTTTTATATAAATTTAAAGATGCTATCTTTTGTTCATTAAAAGATAGTCCATTACGTAATTTTCTTATATTGTTTCGTATATTTTTTCGTTTAGTAAAATCATCATTTGACATATGTTTATTTTTCTATTTTGTATCTAAAAATATTAATTATTTATTTTTTATTTTAAAATAATTAAAAACCCTATAAAAATAGTAATATTAAATATTTTTTATATCTATAAAATTTAGCACAAAATAAAATATATAATATTTTTTAAATTATCTGATTAAAAAATAATACACTTATTATATATATAATTTTTTTTATATAACTTATAAAATATACTATTATTTATAATATTTAACATACATTTAACTAAAAATATAAAATATATTAATATATTTAAAATAATTAAACAATACAATTAAAATCATTTATTTTTATGTATTTATAATTCATATATCAATATTTTTTTAATAATAAAAATAAAATCAAATCTTATGTCATTTTATTATTGTTTTAATTCCTAATTCAGTACCTATTAACAAAATATCTGCTTGTTTCAATGCAAATAATCCAACAGTTACTACACCTGGCAACGAATTAATAAAATTCTCTGTGTATATAGGATCATTGATATTTAAATTATGTACATCAATAATAATATTACCATGTTCTGTAATAACATTATTTCTTATTTTAGGTATACCTCCAAATTTTATTAATTCATCTGATACTAATGAATACGACATAGGAATAATTTCTACTGGTAAAGGAAATCTACCTAATTTATTAACCTTTTTAGTACTATCAACAATACAAATAAATCTATCAGCTACATAAGAAATAACTTTTTCCTTAGTTAATGCTGCTCCTCCTCCCTTAATCATTTGCATATTATCATTAATTTCGTCTGCACCATCCACATATATTGACAATGAATCAACCATATCTAATTCAAATACTGGAATACCTATACTATTTAAAATATTTGTTGAATGAATAGAACTAGATACTACTCCATCGATTGAATCTTTAATTTGAGACAAAGATTCAATAAAATATGATACCGTTGAACCACTACCTACCCCAATAATTGTTCCAGGACAAACGTAATCTAATGCTGCTAATGCTACAGATTTTTTTATTTTATTTAAAATTAACACATAAAACCTACATATTTTATTAAAAAACTATATTTATTCTAAATACTTATTGAGTAAAAATAAATGAATTATGTACCAAATCAAAAAAATAATAAATTTTATTATTTTAAAAAAAATAGATAATTATTTTAACATTAATTTGACTATTAATATTATTATATCTAATCTCATTTCATAATAATTTAAAATATTTTTTAAATACACTAATATTATATATTTAATAATGAATATTTTTTATTCATTTCTAAAATACATATCTGGGGTACCTGGATTCGAACCAGGGATGCCGGTATCAAAAACCGGTGCCTTACCTCTTGGCTATACCCCAAAAAATAATATTCTAATTTATACGGGAGACGAGAGTTGAACTCGTAAACCTTTCGGTGCCAGAACCTAAATCTGGTGCGTCTGCCAATTTCGCCACTCCCGCTCTAATTTGTATAGTAATGATGGCTACGATGGGAATTGAACCCATGACCTCAGCGTTATGAGTGCTGCGCTCTAACCAACTGAGCTACGTAGCCTAATATTATTGATAGATAAATTACATAAAAAATAAAAATTATTTAAAAACATTTGATACACTGTAATTTATTTTTATCTTAAACAAATTTAATATGAAATTATCATTAACTATAATTTTATACATGTATAATAAAGTTAAATTTAATAATTATCAATAAAAAATAAATTAATAAAACATTTATTATATAAAACTATATTTTAAAACATATTTCAATTATAGTACAGAAATTTTATGTATAATTTAAATTATTTTAACTAAAAAATATAAATTATATAACTAAAAAAAATGAAAAAAGATAACTATAAACAAACTAATTTTATAAAGCATATAATAGAAAAAGATCTAAAAAATAAATTAATTTCTGTGATAAAAACTAGATTTCCTCCAGAACCAAATGGATATTTACACATTGGACATGCTAAATCAATATGTTTAAATTTTGGACTAGCTACAGAATACGATGGAACATGTAATCTTCGTTTTGATGATACTAATCCAATGAAAGAAAATATAGAATATATTAATTCTATTAAAAATGATATTAAATGGTTAGGTTTTAAATGGAACAATGATGTTAAATTTTCATCTATGTATTTTGATAAAATATATAAATATGCTATAGAATTAATCAACAACGGATTAGCATATGTTGATCTTCTCAATCAAGAAGAAATACGTAAATATAGAGGTACTTTAAAAAAACCTGGAATAAATAGTCCTTATAGAAATCAAAGTATTGAAAAAAACTTATTATTATTTAAACAAATGAAAAATGGATTTTTTTCTACAGGAGAAGCTTGTTTACGCGCAAAAATTAATATGTGTTCTCCTTTTATAATAATGAGAGATCCTGTATTATATCGAATAATATTTTATGAACATCATCAAACTAAAAATACATGGTGTATATATCCAACATATGATTTTGCGCATTGTATATCTGATGCATTAGAAGGCATTACTCATTCTATTTGTACTTTAGAATTTCAAGACAATAGACGTTTATATGATTGGATACTAAATAAAATTAATATTAAATATCGAGCCTATCAATATGAATATTCTAGATTAAATATAGAATATACAATATTATCTAAAAGAAAATTAAACATTTTAGTAAAAAAAAATATCGTAACAGGATGGGATGACCCAAGAATGCCTACCATATCTGGACTACGTCGTCGCGGATATACGCCTAGTTCTATACGCACATTTTGTGATAAAATTGGTGTTACTAAACAAGACAATTTAATAGAAATGTCTTTATTAGAGTCATGTATTAAAAATGATTTAAATACAAATGCTCCACGTGCTATGGCAATACTTGATCCAATAAAAATACGTATCACTAATTTACCTACAAACTACTTAGAAATATTAATGGTACCAAATCATCCGAATCAACCAAACATGGGATATCGATCTGTTTATTTTACTAATGAATTATATATTGATCGTTCTGATTTTTATGAACAAGAAACAATAGAACATAATGGATTAATATTAGGAAAAGAAATAAGATTACGTTACAGTTATATTATTAAAGCACAAAAAATTAAAAAAGATAAATATAAAAATATAGTTGAAATTCAATGTATTTACGATAAAGAAACTTTAGGAAAACATCCTAAAAATAGAAAAGTAAAAGGAGTAATTCATTGGTTATCAACAAAAAATACACGACCTGCTATTTTTAATTTATATGATAAATTATTTAATATAAAAAATCCAGAAAAAGAAATAAATTTTTTGCAACATATCAACACCGAATCATTAATTATAAAAAAAGGATTTGTAGAACTGAATCTTTTAACAACAAATATAAGCAACGTATACCAATTCGAACGAATAGGTTATTTTTGTTTTGATAAACAAATAAATAACACTATTGCTACATTTAATCGTATTATTTCTCTAAATATTAACAAAACAAAAAAAAAATAATTTTTATAATAAAGTTGAATATAATAAAAAAATTATTCAACTTTATTTGAATAATTTTAAAAAAATAAACTGATTAAAATTTATTGTCTAATTAAAAATTATTACTCTAAATTATATATTACATCATATTAACGTTAGCTTGTTATATCGTCATGACACACACTACTAAATCTATTTACTAAAAATAAAAAATATCAGATACATATTATATAATTGATACATAACTCTGATAGATATTTTAAATCTAAACTAATATAAATTCTTATTATTGTAATCTTTATATATTTATATATAAAGATTATATGTTCTATTTCAACTAAACTCTGTGGTTATTAACTATGGCTACACATTATATTTTTATTACCGGTGGAGTAGTTTCATCTTTAGGTAAAGGAATTATTGCAGCTTCTATAGGAGCTATTCTAAAAGCAAGAAAAATGAATATAACTATTATGAAATTAGATCCATATATTAACGTAGATCCAGGAACAATGAATCCTACTCAACATGGTGAGGTATTTGTTACTGAAGATGGAGCAGAAACAGATTTAGATTTAGGTCACTATGAAAGATTTATTCAAAATAAAATGACACGTTATAATAATTTTACAACAGGTAGTATTTACTCTGAAGTGTTAAAAAAAGAAAGAAAAGGAGATTATCTTGGAAAAACTATTCAAGTAATACCTCATATTACTAATGAAATAAAAAATAGAATTATAAAAGGATCGAAAAACTATGAACTCGCCTTAATTGAAATTGGAGGAACAGTTGGCGACATTGAATCCTTACCATTTTTAGAAGCTATTAGACAAATGGCCGTTGACTTAGGTAGAAAAAATGTTATATATATACATTTAACATTAGTTCCATATCTTAATGTTACTAAAGAGATAAAAACCAAACCTACTCAACATTCTGTAAAAGAATTATTATCTATAGGAATTCAACCTGATATTCTAATTTGCCGTTCAGCGCATGAAGTATCTAAAAATGCAAAAGAAAAAATTGCTTTATTTTGTAATGTATCTGAAAAAGCAGTTATTTCATTAAAAGATGTTAATTCTATTTATAAAATTCCTAAATTATTAAATTTACAAAAAATAGATGATTTTATTTGCGAACGATTTAATATTATAGCTCCTGCAGCTAATTTATCAGAATGGGATCAAGTTATTTACAATGAAGAAAATTCTAAAAATAAAGTAACTATAGGTATAGTAGGTAAATATGTTGAATTACCAGATGCATATAAATCTGTTATTGAAGCTTTAAAACATGGAGGATTAAAAACAAAAACTAAAATAAAAATAAAATTTATTAATTCTCAAGATGTCGAAAAAAAAGGAGTATCATTATTACATAATTTAAATGGAATTTTAGTACCAGGTGGATTTGGAAATAGAGGAATTTTAGGAAAGATAATATCTGTACGCTATGCTCGTGAAAAAAACATACCCTATTTTGGTATATGTTTAGGTATGCAAATAGCATTAATAGAATTTGCTCAAAATGTATTGGGAATGAAAGATGCAAATTCTACAGAATTTGTTCCAAAATGTAAATATCCTATAATTACTTTAATAAAAAAATGGATAGATAAAAACGGAAAAACAAAAATAAAAAATAAACGTGGCAATTTAGGAGGAACTATGAAATTAGGTAGTCAAATATGTATATTAACTGAGAATAGCTTAAGCAAAAAATTGTATGGAAAAAATACAATAAAAGAACGACATCGTCACAGATATGAAGTAAATCTAATATTGTTAAAAAAAATAGAAAAATATGGATTGTTAATTAGCGGAAGATCCAAAAATGATAAATTAGTTGAAATTATTGAATTATTAGATCATCCCTGGTTTATTGCTTGTCAATTTCATCCAGAATTTACATCAACACCTATCTGCGGTCATCCATTATTTATTGGATTTATAAAAGCAGCTAAAAAAAATAACATAACAATTTAATTTACATATTAATAAAGAGAAAAAATGTTTAAAATAATAAAAACAATATCTAGAGAAATTATAGATTCTCGTGGACATCCAACCATAGAAGCTGAAGTACATTTATCAGGAGGATCTATTGGTATAGCTTCTTCACCTTCAGGAGCTTCTACAGGATCCAGAGAAGCTATTGAATTAAGAGACAATGATATATCAAGATTTTTAGGAAAAGGTGTTACCAAAGCAGTTTCATTAATAAATGGACCTATAGCTTCTGCTATTTATAAAAAAGACGCAAGAGAACAAAAAAATATAGACAGAGTAATGATTGATTTAGATGGCACAAATAATAAATCTAATCTCGGCGCAAATTCCATTTTGGCAGTGTCATTAGCTGTCGCAAAAGCAACTGCAATAGCTAAAAAAGTACCTTTATATCAACATATATCTGATATTAATGAAACTTCTGGAATATTTTCTATGCCTTTGCCTATGGTGAATATTATTAATGGAGGAAAACATGCTAATAACAACTTAGATATACAAGAATTTATGATACAACCTATTTGTGCTAACAGTATGAAAGAATCTATTCGTATATCTTCAGAAATATTTCATACTTTAGCTAAAATATTAGAAGAAAATAATATGAATACATCTGTAGGAGATGAAGGAGGATACGCTCCAAAACTACATTCTAATGAATCAGCTTTACAACTTATCCAAAACGCTATTGAAAAATCTGGATATAAATCAGGAAAAGATATTACTTTAGCAATTGATTGCGCAGCATCAGAATTATATAATTTTAATACAAAAAAATATTCATTAAGTAATGAAAAAAAATGTTTTAGTTCAAAAGAATATACTCATTACTTAGAACAATTAATTAATAAATATCCAATAACATCAATAGAAGACGGACAAGATGAATCAGATTGGGATGGTTTTCTTTATCAAACGAAAACAATAGGTAATAAAATACAAATTGTAGGTGACGATTTATTTGTAACTAATAAAAAAATTTTGAAAAAAGGTATTAAAAAAGGAATTGCCAATTCTATTTTAATTAAATTAAATCAAATTGGTTCGTTAAGTGAAACACTAGATACTATAAAAATGGCTAAAAAAGCTAAGTATACTGTAATTATTTCACACAGATCTGGAGAAACAGAAGATACTTCTATAGCAGATTTAGCTGTAGGAACAGCTTCTGGACAAATTAAAACAGGTTCTATGAGTAGATCTGAAAGAACTGCAAAATATAATCAATTAATAAGAATTGAAGAAATATTAGGAAACAAATTAGCTCCATTTAATGGAATAAAAGAAATAAAAAATTACAAATTATACTAAAATATAAACATATATCAAATAATATAATAATTAAAGTAAATATATTTATATAAAATTATGTTTTTTTAATTAAAAATATAAACATCGTCTATATAATCAAAACACATGAAAATACTATCATATATTAATATTTTAACATTGAATTCATTGTAATTTATAAAAATATTTTATTGTAATCAACTCAATATAACCGTTTTCTTGATAACATATCATATCTCTAATTTATCAATAGTATTACATTATTTATTAATATATCTTCATTAATTAATATGAAGATATATTAACTGTATATATAAAAAGTAAATTTTTTATAAAATAAAAATAATAAAAATTTTATATTATATAAACATATAATATAAAATTAAAATGTAATTTTATAAATAACTTTTTTATATAAAAATTTTAAAAAAATATTTAATATATTTACATAAAATATCATATATAAAAATTAATTTCTTATTTGTTTCTCAATTATTTTTTTATAATTAAATTGTTAATAATTATATTTTAAAAAAATATTTTTTATACAAATTAATTAATAACAATATTATTTTATATAATTCATTTTCATATACTAATTTATTAATTATATTACATATATTATATATTATTTAATAATATTTAAAATATACATAAATTAATAACTTATATTTATATATTTTTAATATATAAAAAAATATAAATATAATTATTTTTTATCAGATAAAATGTAATCTTTTAACAAATAAATTATTTCTAAAGACTCTCTTGGAGAAAGTAAATCAGGTTCAATATTTTTTATTACACATAAAATGTTCTCTTTTAAGTTCTTTTGAAATAACATATTTCTAATTTTTTTAAAATAATTTCTATTATTACAAATTTGTGATGAATATTCCAATTCCTTTAGTTTTACTTGAGCTTGACGAATGACATAATTTGGTAAACCTGATAATTGAGCTACAGCTAATCCATGACTTTTTTTTGTAAATCCACTTTTTACCATATATGTAAATTGAATTAAATTATTATGTTCAATTACTTCAAAATAAATATTTTTTATTTCTTTAAATTTTTCTGCTAATAAAGTTAATTCAAAATAATGTGTAGAAAATAATGTAATAGACTTAATAACTTGTACTAAATATTCAGCACATGCCCACGCTAAAGATAAACCATCGTAAGTAGATGTACCTCTTCCAATCTCATCAATTAATACTAAACTATTTTTATCAGCATTATTTAAAATACTAGCTAATTCAGTCATTTCTACCATGAAAGTCGATTTTCCCATTGATAAATCATCTGCAGAACCAACTCTAATAAAAATTTTATTGAAATTACCAATTTTTGCTATCTTTGCTGGAACATAACTACCTATCCAAGTCATAATAACAATCAATGCTATTTGTCTCATATAAGTACTCTTTCCTCCCATATTAGCTCCAGTAATAATAATCATTCTATTTGTTTCAGATAATAAAACAGAATTAGAAACAAATGAATTTTGTAAAACAGACTCGATAACTGGATGACGACTATCTATTAATGAAATAAAAGGATAATCGTATAATTTTGGACAAGTATAATTCATAGCAACTGAACGTTCCGCTAAATTGGTCAATACATCTATTTCAGCTAATATCGAAGCATTAGAATATAAACTATCTAATTCAGTAGAGAATATGTCAAATATTTCTGTATATAGTTTTTTTCTAAGTTAATAATTTTCTCTTGTGCTACCAAAATATTAGATTCATAATCTTTTAATTCTTTAAAAAAATATCTTTCACAATTTTTTAATGTTTGACATTTACTATAATGAGATGGTACTAATTGACAATGTCTTTGACTAACTTGTATATAATATCCAATGATTCGATTAGATCTAATTTTTAATGATTCTATACCTAGAATATCTTTTAATTTTATCTCTAATTTTTTCAGATATTGATATCCATCTGTTTTTATTAATCTTAATGTATCTAACTCATCATTATACCCAGAAGATATTACTCCTCCATCTTGAATTGAATCTGAAGGACATATATTGATTGCTCGTTCTAATAAATTTAATAATTTTTTAAATTCTTTAATTGAAAAACATAATTTTCTTATATGACTAACATTTATATTTAATAATATTTTTTTTATTATCGGTAATTGTATAAAAGTTTTTTTTTAAAGAAATAAAATCTTTTGGTGACGCTGTACGTAAAGCAATACGAGAAGTAATTCGTTCCAAATCGCTAATGTTACATAATTCTGCCTGCAAAATAATATATATTTTACGCAAACCAGAAATACTATTTTGCCGATTTTTAATAACATTAAAATTACGTTCAGGAGAATTTAACCACCTTTTTAATATTCGACTACCCATTGATGTAGAAGTATGATCTAATACAGAACATAAGGTATTTTTCGTACCACCAGAAATATTTTTAATAATTTCTAAATTTCGATAAGTTGACCCATTAATAGTAATATTATCTCTAATATTATTTATTTTAATCGATTTTATATGAGGTAACATATAATAATGTGTATTTTTTACATACTGTAATAAACATCCTGCAGCACAAACAGCAATATATACTTTACAAAAACCTAACTGAAATAAATTAATATTACTAAACTGTAAACTTAATTGTTTCCATGATTTAAAAAATTCAAATTCTGATACAGAACGTTTACGCAATCCTCTTCGTGATTTTATGTCATAATAATAAATAAAATTTTCAGGATACAATAATTCTTTTGGGTTATCTTTTTCTAACACGGATAATATGTCGTTAAAATTTTTATATTCTACTATATTGAATGAACCAGAACAAATATTCAAAGTAGCATAACCAAAAATATTATTTTGCATCCAAATAGAACTTAATAAATTATCTTGATCATCTTTTAAAAAAATATCATCAGTTACTGTACCTGGTGTAATTACTTTCACAACTTTACGTTGTAATAAATTAGTGTTTGGACATATACCACCTATTTGTTCACAAATCGCAATAGATTCACCTAATTTAATTAATTTCACTAAATAAGAATCAACAAAATTACAAGGTATTCCAGACATTGGTATTATTTTTCCACCAGAATAACCTTTTTTTTGTCAATGTAATCTTTAATAAATGAGAAATTTTTTTAGCATCCTCATAAAACAACTCATAAAAATCACCCATTCTATAAAACAAAAGCATATCTGGATAATGAGATTTTAATGACAAGTACTGTTGAATCATAGGAGTATGACATATTGTTTTATTGATTTTTTTCATAAATTAGCTCAAATGGATTTATATAAAAAATTACTATATTTTTTTTTATAACATAAATAAAAATGCCATTAAATTATAAATTTATAACGAATATTTATATATCCTGTACAACTACTACACACATAATAAGATATATATTAACAGTTAACATTCTTTTAAAAAAAATATTAACTATATATATTTTTTTATTATCTCTATTTATATAAAGAGAAAATAAAAAATAATATTTACATCTAAAATAAAATATATATGTAACGTAACATTTTATATCTAATCATTTGCATAAATTTAATTAAAAAATATCGACTATCATATTATAAAAAATATTTACTCAATATATTATTCATTTTATATCTTAAATTATTAACATATTTCTTATATTAATATCATCTATATGACATATAATAAAATATTAACTTCATAAAAATAAAAAAATACACTATATAATATATATTATAAACAATATCATGTGTTAAATAATATTCATTTCTTTATAATAATTAACAAAAAATATAATACCTGTAAAAAATGAACAATATACAAATAGATAATAATAAAAAAATCTTAATAATAGATGCTACTACATATATGTACCGTGCATTCTATGCATTACCATCATTAACTAATAACCAAGGGAATCCATCTGGAGTAATATATGGTGTCATAAATATGTTATATAAATTATTGCATAAATATAACACATATCACATTATTTGTGTATTTGATGCTCCATATAAAAATTTTAGACATCATTTATTTAAAAATTACAAAAAAAACAGAAAATCTATTCCAGAAAACTTAAAAAAACAAATTCCACATTTACAACAAATAATTACATTTATAGGTATACCAATATTCATGATTCCTTTTGTAGAAGCAGACGATGTAATTGGAACACTATCTCATAAAATAGCAAAACAAGGATACTCTGTATTAATTAGTACGAATGATAAAGATATGTTACAATTAATTACAAAAAAAATAAAAATTATACATACAAATAACAATAATATTATTGGAATATCAGAAGTTAAAAAAAAATATGGTATATCTCCTATACATATAATAGATTTATTATCATTAATGGGAGATTCTGCCGATAATATTCCAGGCGTACCAAAAATAGGTGAAAAAACTGCTTTAATATTATTAAAACATTTTCAATCTTTAGAAAATATATATAATAATATAGAAAATATAAAACATATCCCAATTCACGGAGCTAACAAAATATTTAATATCATTAAAACCAATAAAAATATTGCTTTTTTATCAAAAAAATTAGCAACAATAAAAAAAGATGTCCTATTAAATGTCAATATAAAAAAGAATATTAATTTACCATTCCAAAAAAAAGAACTAATAAGATTATTTCATTATTATAATTTTGATATATGGAAAAAAAAGATAGAAAACAATGCATGGTTACCAACAAAAACATAGAATATAATATACATGACAAAAATAATCAAACATGTATTACTATTAATAATAAAGAACAATTTGCACATTTTTTAGAAGAAATAAAATATTATAAAAAAATATCATTTATAATCATAACTGAAATATGTAAACATGAAAATAAACAAATTATAGGTTTTTTATTTTCAGTTACTATTGATCAGTCATTCTATTTACCTGTTTCTATTTATGAATGTTGTAATAATAAAAATAAAATTAATATATCTTACTATTATTATATGTTACAACAACTAAAATTAATTTTTGAAAACAAACATATATTAAAGATAGGATTTAATATAAAAAAAAATATTCATATATTAAAAAAATACCATATAAAATTATATAGTAATTTTTTTGATACTATGATTGCATCACATGCACTAAATAATTGTATAAAAAAAAATAAAGATATCTACAATCTGATAAATTTATGGATAACACAAAAACAAAATAAAATATATGATTCACTTATAAAATTTAATACATCTGCAATTAATTTAAAATTATATTTAAAGATATCAAATTTTTTATATGAAGAAAAAATCACAAAAAAAACAATATATAATATAGAATTACCATTAATAATAATAATAGAAAATATAGAAAAAAATGGTGTATTAATTGATAAAAATATATTAAGAGAACAAGAAAAAAAAATAAATATTGAATTATTAGAATTAGAACAATATATTTATAAATTAATAGAAAAAAAAATTAATTTACTGTCAAGCAAACAAATTAAAGAAATTTTAATCACTATACCAAATACAATATATGAAAATAAAAAAGATTTATTAATGCAATCTGTAAAAAAATATAGAAGTTTATATAAATTACAATCAACATATGTAACACTTTTGCCAAAAAAAATTAATATGATTACTAACAGAATACATACATGTTACAATCAAATTAATACTTTGACTGGAAGATTATCATCTAGTAATCCAAATTTACAAAACATTCCATCATCTACAACTTTTTATGGAAAAAAAATTAGAAATGCTTTCATAGCACCAAAAAATTTTCTTATTGTTTCCTTTGACTATTCTCAAATTGAGTTAAGAATTATTACTCATTTATCCAAAGATAAATATTTCATTAAATTATTTAATGAAAAAACGGATATTCATCTAATGACCGCTGCTTCAATATTTAATATACCTGTAAAAAATGTCATAAACAAGCAAAGACAATTTGCAAAAATGATTAATTTTAGTGTAATTTATGGAATCAACCCATTTAATTTATCAAAACAATTAAATATCAGTATACTGAAAGCAAAAAAATATATTACCACCTATTATACTAAACATCCAGAAATATTACAGTATATAAAAAATACTAGTAAATTAGCACTGATTAATGGATATGTATTAACATTACATAAACGAAAAATATATATTCCGAATATATTCTCAAAAAATATCAATATTCGTCAAGCTGCTCAAAGAACAGCTATTAATGCCACTATACAAGGTACTACTTCAGATATAATGAAGTTGTCTATGATAAAAATACATCATTTATTAAAAACTAAATATACTTTGACAGCAAAAATGATTATGCAAATACATGATGAATTAATTTTCGAAATACAACAAATGCAAGCACATAATATTTGTCAAGAAATAAAAAAAATTATGGAAAATAGCTGTAAATTAGATATCCCTGTATGTGTAAATGTAAAATTAGGAAAAAACTGGGGCGACATATTATCTAGTGTCATAAAAAATTGAATACATAAAATGTATTATGAAATTGATAGTATAAACAATAAAAACACAAAATATATTTATTCTTTACTATATAACCAATTATCTAATTTTTGACGTAATGTATTCACTCCTATTTTTTTTACAGCAGAAAATACATTTACATAAAATAGTTTAGAAGAATATTTCAATATTTCTCTATTAACTTTATTGAACTCTATTTTTTGATCATTTAATAAAATTTTATCTATTTTTGTTAATAAAATCAAAACTGGAATATTATTATTTAAAGCAATTTTTAAAACTTTACGATCTAACATTTTCATATTATGTCTAATATCCATAAATAAAATTATTCCCTTTAAACACGTTCTTTTTTTTAAATAATTAAAAATCATATGTTCCCATTTATTTTTTAAAAATTTTGCTACATTAGCATATCCATATCCAGGTAAATCAACTAAAAAATTATCATGAGATATGGAAAAAAAATTTATATACTGAGTTCTACCTGGAGTTTTACTAGTGCGAGCTAATTTTTTTTGATTAGTTAATAAATTTATAGCACTAGATTTACCGCAATTAGAATAACCAACAAATGCAACTTCTTTAGTTATACTATTATTACATTGTATTGCGCTTATTTCACTACTAACAAAATGTGTATTTATATAATTATTTTTAATCAAAGCATATTGTCCTTTATTATCAGATAATTGAAATATGTCATCACTATATTTTTTTAAAAAATATTTTTATACATTAACTTAAAATTTATATAATTACAGATGATTAAAAATCAGTTTAATTCAGTTTTATATTTTACTATAATAACAATATATATATATTAATTCATTAAATTTTCACATAATCATAATATTTTATAAAGTAATTTAATACAATTTAAAATTGTGAGACAATAAAATGAATAAAAATCTAAGAAATATAGCTATAATAGCTCATGTAGATCATGGTAAAACTACTTTAATAGATAAATTGCTACAACAATCAGGAACTTTTCAAAACCATGAAATTACCACTGATAGAATCATGGATTCTAACGTTTTAGAAAAAGAAAGAGGAATTACTATACTTGCAAAAAATACCGCTATTCAATGGAAAAATTATCGAATTAATATTGTAGATACTCCAGGACATTCTGATTTTAGCGGTGAAGTAGAACGTGTTATGTCTATGGTTGATTCAGTATTACTAGTAGTTGACGCACTAGATGGTCCTATGCCACAAACTCGATTTGTGACAAAAAAAGCTTTCGACTATAAAATAAAACCAATTGTAGTAATAAATAAAATCGATAGAAAAAATGCTAGACCAAATTGGGTTATAGAACAAATATTTGATTTATTTATTAATTTAAATGCAACTGATGAACAACTTGATTTTCCTGTTATATATACTTCTGCATTGCTAGGTACCGCGGGAAAAAATTATACAAATATGTGTAACAATATGATCCCTTTATATGAAGCTATTATTGAATATGTGTCACCACCATATGTAAACCCTCAAGGTACATTACAAATGCAAATATCTCAATTAGAATATAATAACTATTTAGGTATTATAGGTATTGGTAGAATTCAACAAGGTTCTATTAAACCTAATCAGTTAGTAACTATTATTGAACCGAATGGAAAAAATAAATCAGCGAAAATAGGAAAAGTACTTCATTACTCAGGACTCAACCGAATTGAAATACCTATAGCATATGCTGGAGACATTGTTGCTTTAACTGGATTAAATAAAATAAATATTTCAGATACAATTTGTGATCCAAAAAATTTACAACCACTTCCTGTTTTAAATATAGAAAAACCAACTGTAAAAATGTTTTTTTCCGTTAATACTTCACCTTTTTCTGGAAAAGAAGGAAAATATTTAACAGCTAGACAAATTTTCAACAGATTAAAAAAAGAAGAAATACATAATGTTGCTTTATTAATTGAAGAAACATCCGACTCAAACATATTTTGCGTATCTGGACGTGGAGAATTACATTTATCTATATTAATTGAAAATATGCGTAGAGAAGGATTTGAACTTGCCGTATCTCGTCCAAAAGTGATTTTTCGTGAAATTAATGGCATAATGACAGAACCATTTGAAAATGTAACATTAGATATAGAAGAAAAACATCAAGGTAGTATTATGACTACTATGGGAGAAAAAAAAGGAGAAATAAAAAACATTATACCAGATAATAAAGGAAGGATACGGTTAGATTATATTGTTACTAGTCGTTCCTTAATTGGTTTCCGTTCAGAATTTACAAATATTACATCCGGATCAGGATTATTCTATTCATCATTTAGTCATTATGATAATATGCAATTTAACAGTTTAAATCAAAGAAAAAACGGTGTTCTAATCTCTAATAATAAAGGTATAACTGTAGGATTTGCATTATATAATTTACAAGACAGAGGAAAATTATTTTTAGGTCATGGTAGTCAAGTATATGAAGGACAAATTATTGGAATACATAATCGAATCAATGATCTTACTGTCAATTGTTTAACAGGAAAAAAATTAACTAATATGAGAGCATCTGGTACAGATGAAGCAATAGTGTTAACTCCACCTATTAAAATGACTTTAGAAAATGCGTTAAGTTTTATTAATGATGATGAATTAGTAGAAGTTACGCCGCGAGCTATTAGATTAAGAAAAAGATATCTTACAGAAAATGAAAGAAAACGAGTATCTCGTTCTAACAGAAATTAAAATATTTACTGTAATAATTGTAATAAAAAAATATTAAAGACCCTTATTATAATAATCAACTATGTAATTATTTTATATAATATTCAATATTTTCTTATTATAATAAGGTTCAACTTAATATAAATTAATAAATATATTTAAAATTAATTATTTAATAAATGGTTAATAATTAATTGATTGACTTTCTGTTGTCTCTTTATACATAAATGTTCAGCTTGAATAATTGTAATTAAATTGTACATTGCAACATTAAAATCATCATTAACAATTAAATAATCATATTCAATATAATGCTGAATTTCTATCGTAGACTTTTGAATTCTTTTTAATATATCTAAATTACTATCTTGACCTCTATTATTCAGTCGACGATATAACTCATGTTTAGATGGAGGTAAAACAAAAATGCTCTTAGAATCTGGTATTTTTTTTCGTATTTGCTTAGCTCCTTGCCAATCAATATTTAATAAAACATCGATACCATTAAATAAAGTATGTTCAACATATTTTCGAGAAGTTCCATAATAATTGTTAAATACTTTCGCGTATTCTAAAAATTCTTCTCCAATAATCATTTTTTTAAATTTTTCCTTTGAAATAAAAAAATAATGTTCTCCATTTTTTTCTCCCTTCCTAATATGACGCGTAGTATATGATATTGATTCTTTTATTTGATATGTTAATACTGATGAATTTAATAATGCTTTAATTAAACTAGATTTACCAGTACCACTTGGGGCAGAAATAACAAAAAGTATACCTGTATCCATCATCATTATTATTAATATATTTAAAGTGTATCAAAATATAGTAAAGTACTAATAATATAGATAATATTTAATTATTATTACATTACCCTATTATATTGTTAATAAAATTTATTTTTAGTAAATTAAAATTTTTTATGTACAAAAAATAAATTATTTACTTCACTAAAAATACGTAAATTACTTTTTAAATCTATATTTTTATGCAATACAGCTTGTATCCAAATATATCCATTATACATACTTATTGCAATCAAAACATAACCAACAATATACCAATTATTCTCTTTATCTAATTCAATTAAAGAACCAATTTTAGGTATGATAGTACTTGGATAACAACTTATTAACCAAAACAAAGATTGTTTATTCGCTGATTTAAATTTTATTTTTGCAATGGATTCTTGTCCAAAATAACAACCTTTATTAAAATCAATTCCATTTAAATTCTCTAAATTAACAGATAATGGAGAACATTTATTAGTTGTCATTTTACTTATTATAGAAAAACCAGATTCAATATCTAATGATAACCATTGATCACTTGTGCTTATTTGAGAAAAACAATTTATTATTTTAGATAACATTAAATTATTTTTTTTAATAATTAACATAAAACGTTCTAATGGAGAATTAAACCATAATAAAATAGCACTTTTATGACATATAACAGAATTGTCTTTATCTGGTAATTTTAAAAAAAAATTTTTTAAAATTTGTCTACTTCCATTGCCTACTATACCAAATAATAATACATCATTATCTTTACGTATTATTACTTCGGAAAAAATAGAATATTTTTTTAATTCAAAAATTTGTATTAAAGAGACATCAGTACGTTCTATATACATATAACTATTTCTACAATAAAATAAATGAAAAGTGCTCCATATTTTACCATTAATATTACAATGAGCACAAAAAATATGTTTATTATAAGGTAATAAATCTAAGTTAATCGTAATTTGACCTTGCAAATATTTTTTATTATCCACACCATCAATTCGAATGCAAGACCAATCATTTAATTGAATAAAACTTAAAGGAACTTTATTAGAAGGATAAATTAAATTACAAAAATTAATTCTTTGCATAATAATAATTTCCTATAATATTAAGAATTATATGTATATGTAATATACATATAATATCAAAAAAAAATTTATAAAAATATAATATTATACTTTTTTATATCACGATTCAATTAAATAAATTAATACCAATATAAATTGTATCATTATATTTTATATCTTCAGAACAATTATAATAATTAAACAATACATTGAAAACAAATTACACTTTATTAAATGATTATTACAATACTATTTCTATCGTTAGTATATATACTATAATAACGTCATAAATAAAATTTCTCTATAAATTAGGTTTAATAAAATAATATGTTAGAAATTAACACTATTCACAATACAATAAAACAATTAATACACAGAAAAAAAATGTTATTAATAATGCATCAATACGATAAAAAAAAAGAACGTCTATTCAATATAGAAATAGAATTAGAAAAACCATTTATATGGAATAATGTTTCATTGACAAAAAAAATTACACAAGAACATACATATTTAATTCAATTAATTAACTCTATTAATAATATAGATGAAAATATTGAAAAAATTATACATATATTAAAAAATTATGAATCGCAATTTAATAAAAATATTATAAATGAAATCAATCAAAAAATAGAAATTACAACAATAGAAATAGAAAAACTAGAATTTTTACATATGTTTTCTAAAACACATGATACACTTAACTGTTATATTGATTTACAATCTGGTTCTGGAGGAATAGACGCTCAAGATTGGACAAAAATGTTATTAAAAATGTATTTAAAATGGAGTGAAAAAAAAGGATTTAAAACAAAAATAATTGAAGAATCAGCAGGAGACATAGCTGGTATTAAATCTGCTACTATACAAGTCAATGGAGATTACGCTTTTGGATGGTTAAGAACAGAAAACGGTATTCATAGATTGGTGAGAAAAAGCCCATTTAATGCTAATAATAGACGACATACATCTTTTTGTTCAGTTTTTATATACCCAGAATTAGATGATAAAATTAATATTCATATTAATTCTTCAGATTTACGTATTGATGTTTACCGTGCATCAGGAGCAGGGGGACAACATGTCAATAGAACAGAATCTGCTGTACGAATTACCCATTTACCAACTAATACTGTAACTCAATCACAAAATCATAGATCTCAACATAAAAATAAAGAACAAGCAATGAAACAAATGTACGCTAAATTACATCAATTAGAAATACAAAAAAAACAAATTAAAAAAAAAGAACTAGATGCTACAAAATCCAATATAAGTTGGGGAAATCAAATTCGTTCTTATATACTGGATGATTCTCGAATAAAAGACATACGTACTGGAATAGAAACTCATAATGTCCAATCTGTACTTAATGGTCATTTGGATCAATTTATAATCAACAATTTAAAATTAGGATTTTAAAAAAATATGTGTCATGATACTAAAAAAAATAAAGAAAAAAAAAACCAACTAAATACAGAAAAAGATATAAGAACAAGAAAGTTAATTTACATGCAAAAAAAAGGTTTTAATTTTCCTAACGATTTTAAACCAAACGTAACTATTAATCAAATTCATGTTCAATATCGTAATGAAAACAACCTAAACTTAAAAATAAAAAATGTTCAAGTAAAAATAGCAGGTCGTATGACTCAAAAAAGAATAATGGGAAAAAGTTCTTTTTTTTTATTACAAGACGCTGATGGAAAAATACAAATTTACGTCACAGAAAAAAAATTACCCATTAATTTTTATTCAAATCAATTTAAACAATGGAATTTAGGAGATATTATTGGAGTAATAGGTAATATCTTTAGAACAAAAACTAATGAATTAACTATCTATGCTACTAAATTACAACTACTAACAAAAACATTACGCCCATTACCAAATAAATTTAACGGATTATCTGATTCAGAAATTAAATATAGACAACGCTATTTAGATTTAATTAGTAATAAAACATCACAAAAAATATTTAAAAAACGTTCAATTATATTAAATACTATTCGTAACTTTATGTTAGAAAAAAATTTTTTAGAAGTTGAAACGCCAATGATGCATCATCTTCCTGGAGGAGCTACTGCACGTCCTTTCATAACATATCATAATTCATTAAATATTAATTTATATCTCAGAATAGCACCAGAATTATATTTAAAAAAATTAATTATTGGAGGTTTTAATAAAATATTTGAAATTAATAGAAATTTTAGAAATGAAGGGTTATCAACACGTCATAATCCAGAATTTACTATGTTAGAATTATATGAAACATATGCTAATTATGAAGATATGATGCAATTTATAGAAAATCTTTTAAAAAATATTACACAAAAAATATACAATAATAATACGATACAATATAAAGAATATACCCTTGATTTTTCTAAAAAATTTAGACGTATTACCATGCATCAAGCAATATTACTCTTTAATAAAGATATAAAATTATCTGATTTAGAAAATAAAAATAAATTAAAGAAAATTTTAACAACATTAAAAATAAATATTAATGAAAATTGGACAATAGGACATTACATTATACAAATATTTGAAAAAACTGTAGAAAAAAAATTAATAGAACCCACTTTCATTACACATTACCCAATAGATGTATCTCCATTAGCTAAAAGAAACAAAGATAATACTAATATCGCTGACCGTTTTGAATTATTTATAGCAGGATATGAAATTGGTAACGGATTTTCTGAGTTAAATGATTCTATAGATCAAAAAGAAAGATTTAATGAACAAAGACTAATAAAAAAACACAACAATAATCATTTTTTTTATGATGAAGATTATATTACAGCATTAGAATATGGATTACCACCTACAGCTGGTTTAGGTATTGGAATTGACCGATTAATTATGTTATTAACAAATCAAAATTGTATTAAAGATGTAATACTATTTCCAACATTACGTCCTCTATAAAAAAATGTTCAACAATATTAAATATTTTGTTAAATTAAATGAGATCAAAATGAACATTCCATTAAAAATGAACGAACCGTATACAAATATAAAAAATATACTACCATTAATCAAAAAACATTATACACCTATATGGATTTATTATTATGAAATAATAAAAAAAAAAATACAAGAATTAAATAAATTTGATGTAATTAGATATGCACAGAAAGCATGTTCAAACATTCATATTTTAAAAACATTACGCAAATATAATGTTAAAATAGACGCTGTTTCCTTAGGTGAAATTGAGCGTGCTTTACTAGCAGGTTTTACCCCTAATAATCATGAAATTATTTTTACAGGCGATTTATTTGATAGAGAAACCCTATATAAAATTGTTGATTTAAACATCACTGTTAACATAGGTTCAATTAACATGTTAGAACAAATAGGAAAAATATCCCCTGGACATTGTATTTGGTTAAGAATTAATCCTAAATTTGGCCATGGTCACAATAAAAAAACAAATACCGGAGGAGAAAACAGTAAACATGGAATATGGAATCCATCTTTAGCTATAGATACAATAAAAAAATATAAATTAAAATTAATAGGAATTCATATGCATATTGGATCAGGGTCTGATTACCATCACCTTAAAAAAGTATGCGATGCTATGGTACATACAGTTTTACAATTAAATCAAAATATAAAATCAATATCAGCTGGTGGCGGTCTACCTATTCCATATCACTGTAAAGATAAAAAAATAGATATAGAAAACTATTTTTTATTATGGGATAATGCTAGAAAACGTATTTCTAAACATTTAAATCATCCAATAGAATTAGAAATTGAACCAGGACGTTTTTTAATAGCAGAATCAGGTATTTTATTAACTGAAGTAAGAACAATAAAAAAAATGGGTAAAAATACTTTTGTTCTTATTAATGCTGGATTTAATGATTTAATGAGACCTACTATGTATGGAAGTTATCACAAAATTTCAGCTTATTCTCATACTGGACATCTTATCAAAACAAAAAAAACAATAAATACTATTGTCGGAGGACCATTATGCGAATCAGGAGATATATTCACGCAAACTAATACAGGAGATGTTCTAACTAGAAAATTACCTCTATTAAAAATTGGAGATTACTTAATTTTCCATAATACAGGTGCTTATGGTGCTTCTATGTCCTCAAATTATAATAGTCGTCCTTTAATAGCAGAAATATTATGTAAAAACAATAAATTTTATACCATAAGAAAAAGACAATCAATAATAGATATGTTAAAATCAGAAACTGAATGTAATATACCTGAATAGATAAAATTAATAACGAAAATAATAGACTTAATATCATATTTTACACATATATTCATTTATTAAACATTTAATATATATATAAAAAAAATGAATCATATTTATATTAATTTTCCAAAAATAAATCCTATAATGATATCTATAGGTTCTTTTTCCTTATACTGGTATGGAATACTTTACCTTATCAGTTTTATATTTATACTTTATTTTAGTAAAAAAAAAATAAAAAAACTGAAAAAAAAATAGAAAATATACTATACTGTTCTTTTTTTGCTATGTTATTAGGTGGTAAAATAGGATATATAATATTCTATCATCCATATTATTATTTACATCATATTTTCAATATATTTAAAATATGGAACATTGGAATGTCTTTCCATGGTGGACTCATTGGAGTAATAATTACTATATTTATTTTTGCAAAAAAGAATAAAAACAATTTCTTTAAAATTACTGATTCTATTGTTCCATTTGTACCCTTCGGACTAGGAGCTGGTAGAATTGGAAATTTTATTAATGGTGAATTATGGGGTAAAGTATCACTAAACGCACCCGTCTCTGTTTTTTTTCCAAAATCATATGAAGAAGACTTAAATATTTCTATAATACATCCAGAATTTAAACCTATAATGAATCAGTTTGGAACATTACCGAGACACCCTTCTCAATTATATGAATGTTTTTTAGAAGGAATCGTTCTTTTTGTTATATTACATATATTATCAAAACGTACTTATAAAAATGGTACCTTATCATCAATATTTCTAATTTTTTATGGAATATTTCGTATTATCGGTGAACTTTATCGTCAACCAGATCCTCAAATTGGTTTATATTTAGATATATTTAGTATAGGTCAAATATTATCATTTCCAATGATTATAATAGGAATAATAATAATAATTAAAAATTATGTTAAAAAATAAAAAATTTCATAGCTAGGTAAAACATGAAAGAATATTTAAACTTAGTAAAAAAAATTATAAAAGATGGAAAAAATAAACAAGATAGAACTGGTACTGGTACTTTATCTATTTTTGGATACCATATTAAATTTAATTTACAACATGGTTTCCCTTTAGTAACAACAAAAGAATGTCACATACCATCTATTATATATGAATTATTGTGGTTCCTTAAAGGTGAAACTAATATTCAATATCTAAATCAAAAAAAAATATCTATATGGAACAAATGGGCTAACGAAAAAGGAGATCTTGGTCCTATTTATGGCAAACAATGGAGAAAATGGAAAACATCCAAAAATACATACATAGATCAAATTCAAAATGCTTTATATATGATAAAAAACGAACCTAACTCACGTCGAATTATAGTTTCTTCTTGGAATGTTAGTGATATACCAAAAATGGCACTACCTCCATGTCATATATTATTTCAATTCTATGTTATAGATAATACCTTAAGTTGTCAAATATATCAAAGATCGTGTGATGTATTTTTAGGACTACCATTTAATCTAGCGAGCTATGCAATGTTAATACATATGTTCGCACAACAGTGCAATTTATCTGTTGGTGATTTATTATGGACAGGAGGAGACGTTCATTTATACAATAACCATTTAACACAAGCTAAATATCAAATTTTAAGAACTCCTAAAAAAAAACCAACATTAATTATTAAAAACAAACCTAATTCATTATTTGAATATCATATTAATAATTTTTGTTTTATAGGATACAAACCATTTCCACGAATTAAAGCTGATATTTCCATTTAAATAAAATTATATATTTATAAAAATATAAATAAATTAAATTACATACTAAAAAAATACTCTAACGTAATCAAATTTACTATTTACAACACATTTTTTTATTCATGACATAGCACGGATCGTTATTATTATTTAATATACTGGATGACAAAATCAATTCTTACAATAAGTAAAAAAAAAATGAAAAAAAAAGTATATATTAAAACTTGGGGTTGTCAAATGAATAATTATGATTCATCAATTATTTCCAGAATATTAAAAAAAGAAAATAATTATGATATCATTGATACATCTGAAACAGCTGATATTCTAATTTTAAACACATGTTCAATCAGAGAAAAAGCACAAGAAAAAGTATTTCATCAATTAGGTAGATGGAAAAATTTAAAATATAAAAATCCAAATTTAATCATTGCAGTAGGAGGTTGTGTAGCTACACAAGAAGGTGAAAAAATAAAAGAACGCGCAAAATATGTTGATATAATATTCGGCACTCAAACACTTCATCGTTTATCAAATATGATAAAAAACGTACATAAATCAAAAAATACTGTAATAGATATTACTTTTCCTAAAATAGAAAAATTTGATTATATTTTAAAACCTGACGTTTCACAAGTATCTGCTTTCGTCACTATAATGGAGGGTTGTAATAAATATTGTTCTTTTTGTATAGTTCCTTATACACGTGGTAGAGAAATTAGCAGGCCTTATAATGATATTTTACATGAAATATATCAATTATCAAAAACAGGAGTCAAAGAAATCAATTTGTTAGGACAAAATGTCAATGCATATAAAATATTTAACAAGAATGGAACAATTTATAAATTTTCAGAATTATTAAGAGATGTAGCAAAAATAGAAACAATCAAAAGAATTCGTTTTACTACTAGCAATCCAATTGAATTTACAGATGATATTATTGAAGTATATAAAGATACTCCAAAACTGGTAAACTATCTCCATCTACCAGTGCAAAGCGGATCAGATAGAATTCTTAAATTAATGAAAAGATCTCATACTATTTCAGAATATAAAAAAATTATAAAAAAAATATTAAAGATACGTCCTAACATTCATATAAGTTCTGATTTTATTGTAGGATTTCCTGGTGAAACATCACATGATTTCCAAAAAACTTTATCATTAGTTCGAGAAATTAAATTTGATACAAGTTATAGTTTTTTATATTCTCCTAGACCTGGAACACCAGCGTCAAAATTATTAGATAATATTCAAGAACATGAAAAAAAACAAAGACTTTATACCCTTCAAAAATTAATTAATCAACAAACTGAATATTGGAATAAAAAGATATTACATAGTACTCAATCTGTATTAGTTGAAGGAATTTCAAAAAAAAATATTATGAAACTGTCTGGAAGAACAGACACTAACAAAATAGTTCATTTTACAGGATCTCCAAAAATGATTGGAACATTGGTGAATTTAAAAATCACTCATTACTATCAAAATTCTTTAAAAGGAGAATTAATTTAACATTAAAAAAATTCTATTCATAAATTATAATTATAATGTATATTAAAAAATTTATCACCTATGAAACGAATAATTATCGATATACAAAAAACATGTATCAATTCTTTTTATACACCTAAAAAAAAAGATTTTAAAAAATGGTTAAAAGAAATTCTAAAATTTTATCAATCAACTTACGAAATTACTATAAGAATAGTGGGTAAAAAAGAAATGATCAATATAAACGAAAAATATAGAAATCAAAAAAAACCTACAAATATTTTATCTTTTTCATATGATAACAACAGTCAAAAAAAATTAAAATTTTTAGGAGATTTAATAGTTTGCAGTCAAATATTATCGGAAGAAGCTAAGCAACAAAAAAAAAACATAAAGTCCCATTGGGCCCATATAATTATTCATGGCACATTACATTTATTACAATATAAACATACAACAAAAACACAACAAAGAAAAATGGAATCGTTAGAAAGTAACATTATGTTATCTTTAGGATATAATAATCCATATCAATTTTAATATATTAATACTTATTATCCATATACACTAATTATTATATTTTTAACACAAAAAAATATTAAACATAAAATATATATTAATATCATATGAACAATAAAAAACAAAAAAATAAAGAAAATAAAAAAAGTTTTTTCTCTATTTTATTAAATCAAATATTTCATGATGAACCTAAAAATGAAGAAGAATTGTTAAAATTAATACACGATTCAAAAGAAAATACTCTGATAGATCAAAATACTGGTAATATGTTAGAAGGTATAATAAACATTACTAAACAACGTATACGAGACATTATGATTCCACGTTCACAAATGATCGTATTAAAACCACATTATACAATTGATAAATGTTTACATATCATAATTAAGTCAGAACATTCTAGATTTCCTGTAATAAGCAAAGATAATAATTATATTAAAGGAATCTTAATAGCTAAAGATTTATTACTATTCATAAAAAATAAACAAAAAAAATTCTATATAAAAAATATTTTACGACCAGCTATTATTGTACCGGAAAGCAAGTATGTTAATAACATGCTACAAGAATTTTGTTTGAACCAATTTCATATGGCAATTGTCATAGATGAATTTGGCACTGTTTCTGGATTAATTACTATAGAAGATATTTTAGAATTAATAGTTGTAAAAATAAATAATACTTATTATCAAAAAAAAAAAATAAATATTAAAAAACTCAATACACGAACTTTTACCATCCAAGCTATTACAAAAATTGAAGAATTTAATAAAATTTTTAATACTAATTTTAATAAGAAAGAAGTTAATACAATTGGAGATTTAGTAATTAAAACATGCGGATATCTTCCTAAAATAGGAGATACCATAAATATTAATGGGTATTTATTTACAATACAACTAGCTAATAATAAACAATTAATACGATTACATGTTAGCTTACCAACAAATAGTATTAATTAAATTATATATACAGTAATTGATAAATATATATAAAATATATATAGTAATATATTATAAATTATTTAAAATTATATATATATATGAAAACATATATATAATAAAATACAGTGATTCCAAATAATAAATAAATTATTTATATATTAATTACATATTATATATATTATATAACTTTACATATATACAGAAAATATTTTAATTATACACACCAATAATAACATGCTTATTTTTTTATATTAATTATAATCATATGACTACATATAATAACATAGATGAAATATACCAACCCGAACAAATAGAACCATATGTACAAAATATATGGGAAAAAAATAATTACTTTAAAGTTACAGAAAATATAAATAAAGAAAAATATTATTGTTTAGCTATGCTTCCATATCCTTCAGGAAATTTACATATGGGTCACGTTAGAAATTATACTATTAGTGACGTGATATCTCGTTATCATAGAATGTTAGGTAAAAATGTACTACAACCTATGGGTTGGGATGCATTTGGATTACCTGCAGAAGAAGCAGCAATTAAAAATAATATCTCACCGAAAACATGGACTTATCAAAATATACAAAAAATGAAGAAACAGTTAAAACTATTAGGTTTTAGTTATGACTGGAGTAGAGAAATTACTACATGTGAATCCAGTTTTTACCATTGGGAACAATGGTTTTTTACTAAATTATATCAATCAAATCTTGTATACAAGAAAAAATCATCTGTTAATTGGTGCCCTACAGACAAAACTGTATTGGCAAATGAACAAATAATTAATGGATGTTGTTGGCGTTGTAATACCAAAGTAATTTTGAAATACATATCTCAATGGTTTATAAGAACTACTAAATATGCCGAAGAATTACTTAATGATATAAAATATTTAACACAATGGCCTGATAAAGTAAAAAAAATGCAAAAAAATTGGATTGGTCGTATGGAAATATATGAAATTTCTTTAAAAATTTTAAATAGTACAGAAAAAATTATAATACAGACCAATATACCTGATGAAATTATAAATACAACATATATATCTATTTCACCATTCCATGACTTTGTTCAAAAAATAATAAAAAAAAGAAAAAAAATTAAAAAATTTATACAAAATATATGTAACATTATGCAGAAAAAAAATTCTATAAATTGTATAACAACATTAGGAATAAATACCAATCAATATGCTATACACCCATTAACTAAAGCTTTATTACCTATCTGGATAAATAATATCTTACTTATTAACGATATTAGCGATGCTATTTTTTCAACACCTATAAACAATAAAAACGATTTTAATTTTGCTACTAAATATCAAATAAAAAAACAACCTAAATTTATTTTATATAATAAAAAATATACTTGTAATCAATATAAAACCAAAAACAATACAAAAAAAATATTATATATTGATCATTTAAATGATCTAAAAAATAAACAAATTAATTCTACAATAATTAATAAAATACTTAAAAAAAACGGCATCGCTAAATTAAATGTAAAATATAAACTAAAAGATTGGACTGTATCTAGACAAAGATATTGGGGTACACCTATTCCTATGCTCACGAATAAAAAAGGTAAAATTACTCCAATCCCAGATAATCAATTACCACTCATATTATCTGAACAAAAAAATATAGTAAATTTTCAACATACTAAAAATCAAAATAAAATTCATCCAATATATATAAATGGAAAAAAATTTTTTAAAGAATCTGACACATTTGATACATTTATGGAATCTTCTTGGTACTACATAAGATATATTTCACCAAAATTTAATACTGGCATAGTAGATAAAAATGCTTCTAATTATTGGCTACCAATAGATCAATATGTAGGAGGAATTGAACATGCTACAATGCATTTAATATACATTCGATTCTATCATAAATTATTAAGAGACTTTGGTTGGGTAAAAACAGACGAACCAATAAAACAACTATTATGTCAAGGAATGGTACTTTCAAATGCTTTTTATTATATAACACATGATAATAAAAAAAAATGGATTGATCCTAAATTTGTTCAAATTAAAAAAAATACAATAGGAGAAAAAGTATATATACATAATATAACACAAAAAAAATTAATTCATGCTGGTATGATAAAAATGTCAAAATCGAAAAATAATGGAATAGAACCTGATATTATGATTAAAAAATATGGAGCAGATACAGTTAGACTATTTATTATGTTTGCAGCACCTGTAGAAAATTCACTAGAATGGAAAGAATCTGGAATAAAAGGTATTCATCGTTTCTTACAAAAATTATGGAAATTAATATACTATCATATAAATAATATTTTTTTTCAAAAAAAAATATATCTTAAAAAACTGACAATAAAACAACAACAAATACGTTCTTTACTACACAAAACTATTGCAAAAGTATCTGATGACATCGAACGCCGTAAAACTTTTAATACAGCCATATCAGAAATTATGAAATGTGTTAACTACATTATTCAACAAACAATAGAAAATGAACAAGATTACCTATTAGTACAAGAAGCTTTAACTATAATTATAAAAATGTTATATCCGTTTGTACCTCATTTTAGTTTTTTCATTTTAAAAAACATGTTAAATACACATACTGAAAACGGTGAAATTTTATGGCCAAAATTTGATCCTAATGCAATTATTACTCAATTTAAAACAAAAATTATAATACAAATTAATGGAAAAATACGTTGTAGAATATCTACTAGTTCTTCTCTATCTAAAGAACAAATTGTTAACTTAGCTAAACTAGAACCTTCAATAATTAAATATACTAATCATGCCAAAATAAAAAAAATAATTTATATACCTAATAAAATATTAAATTTAGTATTATATTAATTCTTAACTATTATAATTAGAATATAATATAATATTATATATACGTAAAATTATACGCTATACAAAAATAGCATGTTTACTATTTCATATGATGATAATTTACTCTCATAACATACCAGATATTTTACTACACAAGTTAAATACTATATACTTAATTGTTGGTAAAAATGAATTTTTTATTCAATTCAGTGAAAAAATTTTACTTAAATACGCAAAAAAAAAATTTTTTTATACAAAAAAAGAAATTACTATTACTTCAAATGAACAATGGAAACAATTAATTTCTATATACTCTAATAACACTATTTTTTCGGAAAAAACAATTATTATATGTCAGTATACTCTTAATATATTTGAAAAAGATTTTTTATTTAATTTTAAAAAAATATCTAATTTATCTAATCCAAATATTTTATTAATAATAAAATTAAATTATATCGTTTATATTAATTATAATATAAATATATTAAATATTATCAAAAAAAAATCAATAATAATTTTCTGCAATGCATTGTTACCAAATCAATATATTAATTGGATAAACTATATAATTACTAAAAAAAAATTAAACATACATCAAGATTCAAAAAAATATATATATAAAAATTATGAAGGAAATTTATTTGAACTATCTAATATATTAAATATATTAAAATTACTCTATCCATCTACTTTAATAAAAATTAATGACATAAAAAATATTGTAGAAAATTTAGCTATATTTACTCCACAACAATGGATTGATGCAATATTAAAAAATAAAAAAAAACAATCCATAAACATTATACATAGATTAAGTCAACAGAAATATGATCCAATTATTTTAATAAGAACGTTACAAAAAGATTTATTAATCTTAATTTATATGATTAAAAATAAATCAATTAATTTAAATATATTTTTTAAAGAAAAAAAAATATGTTCCTCACGTCATATAATATTTATAAATGCATGTAAAAAATATACAATAATAAAATTATATAAAGTAATAAAAATTATTACTTGTATCGAATTAAAAATCAAAGAAAAATATAATAATAAAACATTATGGATTTTATTAAAAAAATTAACCTTACAATTTTAATTTAAATTAAACATTAACAAAAATCATTACATTATAAAAACGTATAATTTTTACTATTAATCAACATTCATTAAATATAAATCAATAATTTTTATCAAATTTAATAAAAATATTAATTAATACCCTTAATAATATAGCTATAATACATTCATAATACATACTTCAAAAAAAACAATAAAAATATTTACACAACATATAATATTTTATGTTTTATAATACTTTATTTTGAAATTAATACATAAAAAATATTACTAAATCTAATAACTCTTTATTTACTAAAAATAAATTATTTAATATTATTTAAAACATATAATATTTTTATACAAAGGATTTATATGAAACATCAAAAAAATCATTTTCTAAATTTAGTTAATTTACGTTGTCCTGATCCAATTATTAGAATAAGAAATAAATTGAGAGAAATAAAATTTAATGAAACAATACTAATTTATTCAGATGACCCATCAACAAAAAGAGATATTCCTAAACTATGTTGTTTTATGGGACATACGTTAATACACTGCTATTTAAACGTAATACCATATAAATATTTGTTAAAAAAAGGAAAAAAAATATAAAAATTTTCATTACAACGTAATTAACCTATAAAATATTAGTTAAACTTTAACAATACTAATTAACATATTTAAAAAAAATATTTTAAATACTATTTAATAAATTTATAAAAAAAATATTTTAATAATTGATAAATTAATATCTGTATTAAACTATATGTAATATAGTAATATATATATTTCTTATAAATATTAATTATTTTTTAAAAATATTTAATATAATTTAACTAAAAAAATATACTAATATCAAATATATAAATATTTTTTGTATTCTTAAATAAAATAATAAATATTCTAAAAAAATAAATGTATTAAGATACTAACAATTTTAATATTCTACGTAACGGTTCCGCCGCACCCCATAACAATTGGTCTCCTATAGAAAAAGCAGACAAATATTTATTTCCTAAACTAAGTTTACGTAATCTACCAACAGGAATAATTAATTTTCCAGTAACTGCTGTAGGAGTCAATTCATGTACAGTATTTTTTATATTATTTGGTATAACCCTGACCCATTGATTATGATTAAGTAATATTTCCTCTATATCTACTAATGAAATATCCTGTTTAAGCTTGATGACAAAAGATTGACTATGACACCTTAATGAACCTATCCTTACAGCTGTTCCATCAATTAAAATCTTTCTTTTAAATCCTAATATTTTATTAGCTTCTTCTTGAGCTTTCCATTCTTCTTTACTTTGACCAGATCCTATATCAACATCAATCCAAGGAATTAAACTTCCAGCTAAAGGAACATTAAAAAACTCTATTGGAAAATCTTTTGATCGAACAAATTGAGTTACCTTTTTTTCTATACATAATGGAGTAACACTTGAATCATTTATTTCTTTAGATACTACTGAATACAATGCTCCCATTTGACGAAGTAATTCTAACATATAATTTGCACCGCTACCAGAAGCAGCTTGATAAGTAGATACAGAAATCCATTCAATTAAATTAGCAACAAATAAACCTCCTAATGCCATTAACATTAAACTTACAGTACAATTTCCACCAATAAAAGTATTTACTCCTTTATTTATACCTTTTTCTATTATATGTTTATTAACAGGATCTAATACAATAACAGTATCATCTTTCATTCTAAGAGTAGAAGCAGCATCAATCCAATAACCTTTCCAACCACTGTTTCTTAATGTATAAAACATTTTTTTTGTATATTCACCTCCTTGACAAGTTATAATAATATTTAATGATTTTAATATTTCAATATTGTATGCATCTTCTAAAACAGTTGGAATTGTACCTGATATTATTGGTCCAACTTTACCAGGTTGTGACGTTGATAAAAAAATAGGATTTATATTTTTAAAATCATTTTCTTCTTGCATTCTCTGTAATAAAACAGATCCAACCATACCTCTCCATCCCACAAACCCAACTGTTTTCATTATTTTATTCCTTTATTATTATTGTAAATTAATATAATTAATTAAACAAATTTATATTATATATTAAAATTTATTAATACTATATAATAAATTAATTCAACATAATTAACATATAGTTAATAACATTATTATATAAATAATCTATACATAAATTATATTCATATAGACAAATAGATCTGATATCAACACTAATAAATTTTTAACAAATTACTATACTGTATTTATTAATACAGCATAATATATTATCTAATAAATCATTGTTTATGATAATGAAATAATAAATCTCACACTACGTTATCAATAAACTAATTCTTTAAAATTTATCTTTTTATAAAAATTATTTTATTTAAAAATCATTGATAACACATATTAATTTAATTTAAATTAAAAATGGATAATATAATTAAAATGAAAAATATACTCTCTGCTACAATATTATTAATATTAATCATGGATCCATTAGGAAATTTACCTATATTTATGTCTGTACTAAAAAGAATAACTCCCCATAGACGAAAAAAAATACTCATTAGAGAAATGATTATTGCTTTACTAATTATGTTGATTTTTTTATTTTTAGGTGAAACAGTATTAGCTAGTCTTAACTTAAGGACTGAAACTGTATCCATATCCGGAGGAATTATTTTATTTTTAATTGCTATTAAAATGATATTTCCAAAAGAAAAAATAAATGAAAAAATAATTCTTTTAAAAGAAGAACCTTTTTTAGTACCATTAGCTGTTCCTTTAGTAGCAGGTCCTTCCTCACTAGCTACGCTAATATTACTTACACATGAATATCCAAATAAACATTTATATCTTACAGGAGCTCTCATCATTGCATGGGCTATTACTGTAACAATACTATTATCATCTGAAATATTTCTTCGTTTATTTAGCCCTAAAGGAATAGACGCATTGGAACGTTTAATGGGATTAATACTAATTATGCTATCAACACAAATGTTCCTTGACGGTATTCAATCTTGGTTTCAACATTAACTATTTATAATCTCAATCATGTATATATATATCATTAAAACTATAAAAAAAAATCGTTCGATTTGTATAAAAATAATAAATTATAAATAAAATTTGTATAAATAAAAAACTATATAATAGTTAATAATATTATTTATACTAATTAATAATTTATTATATATAAATTAATAACGTATATCAATACTCTTATATTTTATTAAATCTAATTTTAACAACACAATCATAATAACAATACTACAAATAAAGTTATGATATACTTAATATAATCATTTAATAATCAATTTTAATTAATAAATGAAAAAACAAATAGAAGTTATAAATAAAACTACCATGAGATACACAATATGATTCATTTTTCTCAATTAAATATTTTTAACAAACGTGTATTAATAAGATTAGACTTAAACGTACCCATAAAAAATAACATCATACAATCTCACGCTAGAATTTTAGCTGCATTACCCACTATTAAAATCGCATTAAAAAAAAATGCAAAAGTTATCATTATGTCTCATTTAGGTAGACCAAAAATAGAACAATTTAATCCAGAATTATCATTATTTCCTATCTATCAATTTTTAAAAAAAATATTAAAGAATAATACTGTTTATTTTTGTAAAGATTATCTAAATGGCGTTTATATTAATAACGGTGAATTATTAGTTTTAGAAAACGTACGATTTAATATAGGAGAAAAAGAAAACAAAAGTACTTTAGCTAAAAAATATGCTAACTTATGCGACATTTTTGTTATGGATGCTTTTGGTGCAGCACATCGAATTGAAGCATCTACTTATGGAGTTATGGAATTTTCTCCTATATCATGTGCTGGTCCATTATTAATATCTGAAATAAAAGCAATTACACAAGCTTTAAAAAATCCTAATCGTCCAATGGTTGCTGTAATTGGAGGTGCGAAAATATCTACGAAATTTAATATATTAAATTCCTTAGTAAATATAGCAGATAAAATTATTGTAGGAGGAGGAATAGCTAACACTTTCATAGCTATTAATAACAATATAGGAAAATCTTTACATGAACCAAAATTTATTCAACAAGCTAAAATATTAACAAAAAAAAACAATATATTAATTCCTGTAGATTCTAGAGTAGGGACATATTTTGATAATAACACTCCTGCGAAAATAAAAAAAATTAATGAAATTAATAATGATGAAGAAATTATGGATTTTGGTGATCAAACTATAAAAAATATGGTCTTAATATTAAACTCTGCTAAAACTATTTTATGGAATGGACCAGTCGGTGTTTTTGAATTCCAAAATTTTAGGGAAGGTACAAAAATATTAGCAAAAACTATTGCTAAAAGTAATGCTTTTTCAATAGCCGGAGGAGGAGATACTTTAGCAGTAATAGAAATGTTTTCTATAAAGCATAAAATTTCATACATTTCAACTGGTGGAGGCGCTTTTTTACAATTTATAGAAAAAAATACACTACCTACTATAGAAATGTTAAAAAAAATCACCATGCATAAAAACATATAATTTTATCTCTTTTAAAAAATAAGAATAAAAGTGTTTTTTTTAAATAGGAAAATAATTATGTCAAAGATATTAAATTTCCTAAAAGCAGGAGTAATTTTTGGGGATGATATCCAAACACTATTTCAATTGGCAAAAAATAATAGATTCGCTATACCTGCTGTTAATTGCATAAATACAGATTCAATAAATACAGTTTTAGAAACAGCCGCTGCAGTACAATCTCCTGTAATTATTCAATTTTCTTTTGGAGGTTCTGCATTTATTGCTGGAAAAGGTTTAAAAACGAATAAACCAATTAAACAAGCTGTTATAGGAGCAATTGCTGGAGCAAAACATGTACATTTAATGGCTAAATACTATGGAATTCCTGTTATTTTACATACTGATCATTGCCATAAAGAAATATTACCATGGATAAATGGTTTATTAGAATCTAGCGAACAACATTTTGAAAAAACAGGTATTCCTTTATTTTCATCACATATGATCGATTTGTCAAAAGAAAAATTAGAAACTAATTTAAAAATATGTTCCCTATATTTAAAACGTATGAAAATAATTAATATGTTTTTAGAAATTGAATTAGGTTGTACAGGTGGAGAAGAAGATGGTGTAGATAATAGCGACATACATAGTTCATATTTATATACTCGACCTGAAGAAGTTAATTATGCATACGAAATGTTACACCCAATTAGTCCATATTTTACTATAGCAGCTGCTTTTGGAAATGTTCATGGTGTATATAAATTAGGGAATATTCAACTAAAACCAATAATCTTAAAAAAATCTCAAGAATATATTAGCAACAAACATAAATTACCTCATAATTCTCTTAGTTTTGTATTTCATGGTGGTTCCGGATCATCTGATATGGATATCAAACAATCTATAGAATATGGTGTAGTTAAAATGAATATTGATACTGATGCTCAATGGGCTACCTGGAAAGGTATTTTAGAATTTTACGAAAAAAATAAATTTTATTTACAACATCAATTAGGTAATCCAAATGGTCAAAATGAACCAAATAAAAAATATTATGACCCACGTATTTGGATTAGAAAATCTCAAATATCTATGTCCCAATGTTTAAAAAAAGTTTTTCAAAAACTAAATGCCTGTTATACTTTATAATCACTTATATTAAATAGCATATTTTATCTAAAATTAGAGGAGAATAATACTAATATTCTCCCTGATTTTCAATTATTTTTCTAATATTTTTTTTAATTATATATTGATTTAATAAAAAATTTGCACTTGTTTTTTTAAAAAAAATAAAATATAATCTTAGAAATTTAAATATTAACATTGAAATATGGATATACAAATAAATAACTTTAATCAATTAATTCGTATAAAATTTCAATTTAAAATATCTTAAAAAAATATATATATAATATTTATAAAAAATATATTTCACAAAATAGTCAACTAATAAGGAAAAAAATGGAAGAATTAAATGTAGTGAATGACATTAATCATGCTGGAAATTGGTTAATAAAAAATCAGGAGCTACTAATA
Source organism: Buchnera aphidicola (Formosaphis micheliae) (assembly GCF_039403185.1). Lineage (NCBI taxonomy): Bacteria > Pseudomonadati > Pseudomonadota > Gammaproteobacteria > Enterobacterales > Erwiniaceae > Buchnera > Buchnera aphidicola. Next base: position 426,213 of record NZ_CP135047.1, read on the forward strand.
AGACATGTAATTAATCTTACTTCTACCATTATAATTTTAATTGTTGGACTATTTATAGCAAGAATAATTTCCAATGGAGTTAACAAAATTGTAATAACTAGAAATATAGACACTACCATTGCTAGTTTCCTTTCTACTGTAGTAAGATATACAATTATAACATTTACATTCATTGCTGCTTTAAGTTGTATAGGTATACAAACTACATCTGTAATTACAATACTAGGTGCTGCAGGAATGGCTATAGGATTAGCATTACAAGGTTCTTTGTCTAATTTTGCAGCTGGTGTATTACTAGTAATATTAAGACCATTACGTACAGGAGAATATGTAGATTTAGGAAATATTTCAGGTACAGTAACTAACGTTCATATTTTCTACACTATGTTAAAAACATTAGATGGTAAAATAGCAGTAGTCCCCAATGGAAAAATAATCTCTGGAAATATTATTAATTATTCAAGAGAACCGGCTAGAAGAAACGAATTTATTATATGTTTGTCACATGATAATGATATTGACTTAGTTTTTTGTATATTACGTAATGTCGTAAATAGTGAAAAAAGAGTATTAAAAGATAAAGGAATAATTATAGGATTAAGTGAAATTACTCCAATTTCACTAAACATTATAGTACGATGTTGGAGTCATATAGATGATCTAAATACAGTATATTGGGAATTAATGGCTAAATTTAAAAAATCACTAGATGAACAACATATTTATCCTCCTTGTGCTACTAAAATAGAAGTTAATCTTTTTAAAAAACATCTCTAGCACTATAAAATAATTAAATAAATTATAAATTAATTATTATACACTATATAAATTACAAAATATTCTCATAAAATATTGAACATAATTAATGTACATCAATATTTAAATAATAAAAATAAAAAAATCATATGTTTTTAATATACCAATCTCATAGATTTGATGTGTTAATACGCCAAGCATGTAAAATTATGAAAGATAGTCCTTTGGCAGATCCTTTTAAAAAAGAAATTTTTTTAGTAAAAAATAAAGAAACAATAAAATGGATTAAAATACTGATAGCCGATAAATTAAAAATTTCCGCAAATATCGAATTTATTGACATACATAATTTTATAAATAAATTGCTTTTAAACATTATACCACAAAATACTTCTCCAATCATATATCATCAATCTAAAATGATTTGGAAAATTATGACTATTATAGAAAAAGAAAAAACAAAAAACTTAATAATAAACAAAAATAATTCTTTACTAAAAAAATTTCAATTTGCATCTTACATAGCTGACTTATTTGATCAATACTTAATTTATCGCCCAGATTGGATATATAATTGGGAAATAGACAAAAATAATTTAATCTATAATACAAATGAAATATGGCAAAAAAAATTATGGAAAAAATTAATCACATCTAACAAAAAAAATCATAAAAAATTTAATTTTTCTCATCACTATAATTTTATCTTACAAAAAATAGAAGAAATTAATTTTACATATTCACTGATTTCAAATCGTTTTTTTGTATGTGATATATCGTACATTCCTATATCTTATATACAAATTTTATATTCTCTAAGTAAAAAATATAAAACTTATTTATTAATGACTACCCCATATACAAATTATAAATTTTTTAAAAAAAATTCCATTCAACCAACAAAAAATAAATTTAACAAATACTCTAAAAAACTGTTTTATGATATTTACGAACAATTTCATAAATTACAACAATTACATACAATTAATCCAATTCTTTTATCATGTGGAATATGGGGATATGAATATATTTCTATGTTGTTAACAAAAGAAAACAAATATATTAATTGTGATACTCCAATAAAAAATGATAACTTATTACAAACAATACAAAAAAATATTCTCAAAAATAAAAACGTACCTAACGAAAAAAAAATATTATCATCTAAAGATCAATCCATTTCAATACATATTTGCAATAATATACAAAGAGAAGTAGAAATATTACATAACAATTTATTACATACATTAAATAATGATACTACAATATTCCCAAAAGATATTATTATAAAATCCTTTAAATTAAATACTTATATTCCTTTTATTAACAATGTTTTTAATTCTCATACTGCAGATCATTATATTCCTTTTGTAATATTTAATGAATTATCTGATACAGACAATGAAATACTATTTATTTTTTCTAAATTACTAAATTTAGAAAAAAACAGATTTTCAAATAAAGAAATATTTATTTTTTTACAATGTTCACTATTAAGAAATAAATTTGATATTCAAGCTAAAGAAGTTCCTATACTATTCAAAATAATTTATAACTCAGGTATTAGATGGGGACTAAATAAAAAACATCTAAATGAACTATTATTACCTAACAATATAACATGTACTTGGGAACATGGTATCCAAAAAATTATGTTAAATTATGCAACAAATAATAAAAATACAAATTTTAATAAAATTAATTTATATAATATCAATAATACATTATACACTGAATTAATATGTAAAATGTTAAAGTTCATAGAGACACTGCAAAAATGGAAAAAAAAACTATCCCAACCTAAATCTCTTAAATCTTGGTTACCTATATGCAATAAAATGATCAATGATTTTTTTGATAGTGATAAAAGTAATGATAATGTATTAAATGACGTTCAACAAAAATGGACAAAAATAATCAATAATGGAATAAAATGTAATTATAAAAAAAAAATTTCTATCGCTATAATACGTATTATGTTACTTTCAAAAAAAATTAAAAAAAATAATAATTTTAGTAAAATATTTTCTGGTCCTGTTATTTTTTCTCAATTTAATACCTTTCTAACTATTCCTTTTAAAGTTGTATACATCTTAGGTTGTAATCATGACCAATTTCCTAAACAACAAATATTCAACCAAATTAACTTAATGCAATCTCATCCAAGAGTATGTGACCCAAACTCTCAATATAAAAACAAATTTTTATTTTTAGAAACATTACTTTCAGTAAAAAAATATTTATATATTAGCTATATTGGCAATTCTATTCAAAACCAAAAAAAATTTTATCCTTCTATCATATTAGAAGAATTAACTCGATATATTAATGATAATTTTTGTTTAAAAAATAAAAAAACATTACATATTAAAAACATAAAACATGATGTTATTTCACATTTAATTACATTACACACAAATACAATAATCGATAAACAAAATTATATTAAAAATAATTCATACAAACAAAATTTTTATTCAGAATGGATTAAAATATATTGTAATGAAAAAAAAATCAATTCTAAAAAAAATAAAAATTTAACTGTAATTATAAACAAAGAAATAAATTTTAATAATATACTATTTTTCTGGAAAAATCCTATTTATTATTTTTTTAATAATCGTTTAAACATTCAATTTGAATCATCAGTATTAGAATCAACTGAACAATTTACACCAAATAACTTAGATTGCTACAAAATAAGATTATATCTACTAAATTATAATTCACCATTTTCTAATAAAAATGATATATTTAAACATCTTGTACAAATAGGAATATTATCTAATAATAATTTTGACTATGTATACTTCGAAAAACAACTCAATAAAATTATTACTTTAAAAAATAAAATGTCAACAATAGATCAATCATTAATGATTAAACAAAAATTTAACTTTAAAATAAAAAATTATTACTTATACGGAAATTTAAACAACATTTACAATAATAAATTATTAGATGTAAAACCTAAAATACTCCATATACACGACGGCTTGTTATTTTGGTTAAAACATTTATTATATTGTTACCTAGGAGGAAATCAATCAAGTAAAATATTAGGATTAAATAATAGTGCATGGAATTTCATACCTTTAGATAAAAATACTGCATATATGTACCTAGAAAAATATATATCTGGATATATACAAGGATCAAAAAAACCTATTTTATTAATTAAATCAGGTATGAATTGGATAAAAATAGTTTATGATAAAAACCATCAGAAAATTAGTACAAATAATATGATGAACGATCAAGGATATAAAACGTTGCTTAATACATGGAACGGTAATTTATATTTATCTGGAGAAAAAAATGATCCATATATTAAAAAAATTATTCCAATATTAAATCAAGAAACTATTGATATTATACTAAAAACTTCGAAAAAATGGTTATTACCTATGTTAAAAACACAATGTTAATTACTGTTTATTTATTAACTTAAAAAATATATTAAATAAAAACGTACTATGAAAAAAAAAATAGATGTATTTAATGTACCTTTAACAGGAACAAAAATAATTGAAGCTTCAGCCGGTACAGGAAAAACCTTTACTATCATTATATTATATTTAAGATTATTACTTGGTATTAATAACAAAATGAAATGTTTTTCTGTAACAGAAATTTTAATTGTTACATTTACAAATACTATGAAAGAAGAACTAATTACACGTATTAAAAAAAACATTTATTATTTAAGAATTGCTTGTATACAAAAAAAAACTGACAATCCAATATTTAATGAAATTATTTCTCATATTACTAATTTAAATCATGCAATAATACTATTATTTAAAGCAGAACATCAAATTAATGAAGCTTCTATTTTCACTATTCATAGTTTTTGTTTAAATACATTACAAACAAATCAATACCAATCTGATATAATTTTAAAAAAAAATATTTTAGACAATATATATCCCCTATACTACCAAGCTACATGTGATTTTTGGAGAACACAACAATTATCATTAACTAAAAACATTTCAGAAATAATTTTACAATATTGGAAAAATCCAGAATCATTATTAAAAAACGTTTTACCTATAATAAAAATGTCTCCAGTAATTATTAAACCTAAATTTAAAAAAACAATAACTATTACAAAATATCATCAACAATTATTAAATAATATTAATTCTTTTAAAAAAAAATGGTTATCTTTTAATAAAAAAATTATATATTTAATTAATAATCAAAAAAATAACAAACATATTTATAGTAAAAATAATATGTTAAGATGGATTAATAAAATTACAATATGGGCTAACGAAAATACATATAATTACTATATTCCAAAAGAACTAAATTATTTTACAACAAGTAATGTATATAAAAATACGTTATCATCTGAAACAATATCACATGATATTTTTAAATATATAGAAATATTTTTAACAATGAAATTTTCTCTTAAAGAAATATTTTTATCTACAGCTATAAAAAAAATTAATTACTTAATAAAGAAAGAGAAAAAAAAAATAGAATGTTTAGAATTCGATGATTTATTAATTTATTTCCTCAATTATTTCAAAAAATATAAATTATTTAAAACGTTACATAAACGATATCCTATAACCATCATAGATGAATGCCAAGATATTAATGTATATCAATATAAAATATTTAAAAAAATATACTGCGCTCAAAAAGAATATCTTTTAATATATATAGGTGATCCAAAGCAATCTATTTATACTTTTCGTGGTTCTAGTATTTTTACTTATTTTTTTATAAAATCAAAGATTAAAGAACATTATTACCTCGATACCAATTGGCGTGCATCATATGATATGAATAACAGTATCAATATACTTTTTTCAAAAATGAAAAATCCCTTTTGTTTATCTCCTATTACTTTTAAACCAACTAAATCTCCTAAAAAAAATATAAACCTTAAACTAATAATAAAAAAAATTTGTCAGCCAGCATTACGAATTCTAATAAATACAAAAAAAAATATTACTATTAATGATTATCAACAATGGATAGCAAAAGAATGTGCATCATCTATATTATATTGGTTATCAATTAGTAAACAAGGAGATGCTTTAATTAAAAAAAATAATTTAATTACACCACTAAAAGCTGAAGATATTACTATTTTAGTAAGAAATAAAAACGAAGCAAAAATTATAAAAAAATCTCTAGACGAAGTAAATATAAACTCCACATATTGTTCTAATAATAATAATATTTATAAAACTACTGTAGCAAAAGAATTATTATACATTTTTCAATCTATTTTAGAACCAAACAATGAAAAATTGTTAAAAAGAGCAATGATTACTAATCTTTTAAACTATAACATATATGATATTGATAATTTACATAAAAAATATCAGTTTTGGTCCGAATTAATAGATCAATTTAATAAATACAAAATAATCTGGAATGAAAAAGGTATCTATAGCATGATACGTGCTTTATTAGCTGATTATTATTACAATTATCAAAATATAACCAACAGTCATATTAAAAATAATACCATAACAAATATTATATATATATCTGAACTGCTACAAAACAAATCTAGATTTATTTCTAGTAAACATATATTAATTTTTTGGTTTAAAAATAAAATATTTGATCCTATTGCATTATCTCAAAAAAACTATATTCCACAAAATAACTATAATAATTGTATTAATATTGTTACATTTCATAAATCAAAAGGACTAGAATATAATATAACTTGGATTCCTTTTTCTATCTATTTTCCAAAATCTCAGTTAAATATATATCATAGTAAAAACGTATTAAGTACTATTATTGATTTTAGTATTAATCAAAAAAATTTTAACCAATCTAAAAAAGAAATGTTATCTGAAGAGATCAGATTAATATACGTGGCATTAACTAGATCAATTATACACTGTAGTATAGGTATAGCACCTGTACTTAAAAAATATACTACAGAAACTAAAAATAGTAATAATTGTAATGACTTACATCTCAGTGCATTAGGATATATTCTACAATCAGGACATAAATACAATATAGAAAAATTTATTAACGAAATAAAAAAAATGAGTTATGTACAATATATTGACGTAATATATAATACTTTAAATCATCATACCAAAAAAAAATATCAACAAAACATAACTAAAGATATATATTATCTTTATTTAAATAGAAAAATACAAAACTATTGGTGTATTGCTAGTTATACAACATTAAAAAATATTGACAATTTAAATAAAGAACAAAATATTATACAAAATAAAATATCAATTACAAAAAATATACAATTATATCATACAAAATATGATGTATATCATTTTCCAAAAGGCATGAAATATGGAACTTTCTTACATAAAATACTAAAACTACATAACTTCAAAAAAACAATAAATATCCAATGGTTAATCAATGAACTTGAGCAAATTAATTTAAGTAAAAAATGGTCTCCCATGTTACAAAATTGGATAACTGAAATTAGTCACATATTTTTTATGAAAAATGAAATTAATTTATATAATTTACCATTAAATCAACAAATAAAAGAATTAGAATTTTATTTATCTATAAGTAATATAGTCACTGACGTTCAAATAAACAAATTATTTAAATATTATCATCATTCTAGCTACAATATATCTACTCCACTATCTTTTAATAAGATAACAGGCATGTTAACAGGCTCAATTGATTTTATTTTTTATTGGAAAAAAAAATATTATATTATAGACTATAAAACAAATTGGTTAGGAAATTCTGTAGATGACTATAATCAAAAAAAAATAAAAATGAATATAATACAAAATAGATATGACTTACAATATCAACTATATAGTTTAGCACTGCATAGATATCTTCAGCATAGAATAAAAAATTACCAATTTAAACTACATTTTGGAGGAGTATTTATTTGGTTTTTGCGCGCAATACATCATCAAACTAACGGAATTTTTTATACTCTTCCTCAAAAAGAATTAATTGAAAAATTACATCAAACGTTTAATTAAAAATAATTAGAGATATTTCTATGTATATCATTACTTTACTAAAACAAGCCATAAAAAAAAAAATTATCCATCCCATTGATTTTTATTTTGCTATTAATATCGTAACTACAAAAGAACCAGAAATAATTTTAGCAGCAGTGTGCATAAGTTATACTACCAGGTTTGGTAATATTTGTTTACCTATATCACATATAGAAAAAAAAAAGTTTTTCCTAAAAACAATATATTATTTATCGATAAATTATGGAATACAGTTGGAAATCCTAGTGATTGGGAAAAAACATTACTAAATAGTGCAATAGTCAGTAACAATTCATATTCATCCCCTCTAATTATATCAGAACATAATTTATATCTGAATTATCTATGGAAAGCTCAAAAAACAGTAAGCTCTTTTATTATATGTAATAAAAAAGAATATATTGACTTAAAATTATCAAAAAAAATATTACAGTCATTATTACATAAGAAAGATGATATAGATCAAAAAATAGCCATCGCTTTATCAATGATTTGGAAAATTATTTTTATTATAGGAGGTCCAGGAACAGGAAAAACAACTACAGTAGCTAAAATATTACTAGCATGTATTCGTATATTAAATCAAAAAGTTAACATACAATTAGCAGCACCAACAGGAAAAGCAGCTAATAAATTAACAACATCGTTACAAAAAAGTATAAAGAATATACCATTAAATGAATTAGAAAAAAATATTATTAAAAAATTACATGCTGTTACACTACATCGACTATTAGGTATAAAAAAAAATAGTAACAAACCATTTTTTAATGAGAATAATTTATTAAATATAAATATATTAATAATAGATGAAGCATCAATGATTAGTTTAACATTAATGGAACAACTAATTAAATCTTGTCCAAAACAAATTAAAATTATTTTTTTAGGTGATATTAATCAACTACCTTCAATTGAACCAGGATGCGTACTAAAAGATACATATTATTATTATAAACATGCATATAGTCATGATATAGCAAATTTACTACATAAAATTACTGGAGAAAAAATACAAAAAACAAAAAAAAATAATTTTTCCACTATCAGTGATAGTATTTGTATATTAAATAAAAATTATCGATTTGATGTCAATTCAGATCTTCAACAATTGTCTATCGATTTAATTTTAGATAAAAAACAAGTCATAGAAAAAATATTAAATAACCAATATAAAAATATTTTCTATTATGACATAAGTCATAAAAAAAATTATTATTCTATGATAAAACAAATTATAATAGAATATTCTAAATATTTAACAAACATAAAAAACAATCATTGTTTATATAATATAATAAAAAAATTTAATAAATATCGTGTTTTATGTGCAATTAGAAATGGAATATACGGTGTAAAAGAATTAAATTTACGTTTAGAAATTCAAATGAAAAATTTAAATCTTATTAAAAATATATACTATATTAACAATGATATGTGGTATGAAGGAAAACCAATAATTATTACCGAAAATAACAACTCTCTTGAATTACTTAACGGAGATATTGGAATTACTCTTTTTGATTATAAAAAGAGATTAAAAATATTTTTTATAAGAAATGAAAACTTAACAAAATCAATTCCTATTAATTTAATTACTACATATGAAACTGCATGGATTATGACAATTCACAAGTCTCAAGGTTCTGAATTTTCACATACAGTATTAATTCTACCAAATAAAAAATATGAAATATTAACTCATGAACTATTATATACAGGAATAACTAGAGCTCGTAAAAAACTAACAATATATGCTAACTACTCATGTTTAAAAGAAACAATTCAAAGAAATTGTACAAGATACAGTAATCTATACAAAAATAATATATCTAATTAAAACATAGAAAATATAAAATCTATTTTTTTAAATTTAAATAATAAATTATTTTTATGATTTACTAAATAAAATAACTATTTTTAATAATTAATAACTATAAATTTATATTTTTTATTAAAAAAATAAATATAAAATATATTAAATAAATATTATCCAATTTATGGTTGCGGGAGCCGGATTTGAACCGACGACCTTCGGGTTATGAGCCCGACGAGCTACCAAACTGCTCCATCCCGCGTTTACTAATACAATTACTATACTACTTGATTTAATTATCATACAACTTTTTTTAAAAAAAAACAATAAATATTTTTTAGTTTATAAACTATCTATGATAAATATAATCTTTAAATTTAAAAAAATATATATAATGAATGATATAAAAAATACTTAACAAAACTACATATTTTATACTTTATATTAATTAATATATGTATTCCGCATAATATTATAATAATGATTTATTAAATTAAATTATTAATAAAAACATTATTAAAATTTTTTTAAAAAATAAATATAAAATTTTTAAAACTTAAATTTATAGTAAAAAAATAGATATTTAAAAGTTATTAAATAACAATTTATCAAAACAATAATTCTATTTTAAATATATTAAAAATTAACATTTCAAACATAAAATACTTTAGTCGTAATTTATATATGAAATAATATACAATTAATAACAATATAAATTATTTTTATTCATATACATAACTTTATTAAGAACTGAAAAATATATTATAAATACAGAAAAAAACAATTTATAACTTTAATTTTAAAAATAATATTATCTATCAAAACATAAAATTATTTAATAAATAAAAATAATAAGTTACACTTAATATGAACAAAAAAATATAAATAATTCTATAAATTATAACTGAGTGCCGTTACCGAAATGTAAAACTATTTTTAATATATATATAAATATAATTATAATTATAATATTATATATTATATTAGATAAATTATAGATATTAAAAACAATTTTATAAATAAATATTAATATAAAACATATGTGACACAACATATAATATTAAAATAATTAAATAAAATAAAAACTAACTAATAATTAAAACTTATCATAATAATTATTAAATAATTAAAAAAATATCTAATCATTGAACAATAATTTCATAAAAAAACAATGATTATTATACAAAATATGAAATTTATCTATAATTTAAAAAAACCTAAAATAACTATAATTTATTCTACCAAAACAAAATGTTAAAGTTATGTTAATTTATCCATATACTATATTTTATATCTCTAACAAAAAAAATGAATATATATTTATTTATAACCAATAATATATTAATACAAATTTATATAATATATCTATAAAAATATTTATTGTAGAGATAAAATTAAAAATAAGAATATTAATGAATAAAAATTAAATATAATAATATAATAAATATATTATTGTTATAATTTTATAAAAATATAAAAATTTTATAAATAAAAAAATAATACTAAATATTAACAAAATTATTACTTACATAATCCACTCTTAAATATAAAAAAATAATTTTTATAAATTCTTATAAAACGATAAAAAAACTTATTTAAGTCATTATATAGACAATAAATTTATACAATACTATTTAATAAAATTTTTAATACTTTAAAAAATATATTTTTTTATTAAAAAAATTAAAAAATAAATAAAATTAAAAATAAAATCAAATATATCATTAACTAGATATTTAATAAAAATCAATATAGTAATAGATAAACTTATTTTTTAATCTAATTTATACCTATTAAACAACTTAATGAACCGTTATATATTTTAGATAAATAAATTAATTTAAATACATATAAAAAAATATTTTTTTTTAAAATAAAAATAATGTATAAAAAATAATTATAATTACCTATATACTATTATTTTTAATCCAATTAAATTATACATCTTCAAGGAATAATAATTATGACTCAAAAATCTCGAAGAAAAACTAGAGAATGTATTATACAAGTGTTATATTCTTGGCAAATATCTAAAAATAACATTGATTATATAAAATCTCAATTTTTTGAAGACCATAACATACAAACAATAGACATAAAATATTTTAATGAAATAATTACAGGAGTTGTAAAAAATTACCAAATGATAGATAAATTGATTACACCATACCTTTCTCGTGATTTAATAGCAGTAGGACAGATAGAAAAAGCAATACTTAGATTATCATTTTATGAATTATTAAATAGATCAGACGTTCCATATAAAGTATCAATCAATGAAGGAATAGAACTAGCTAAATCTTTTGGAGCAGAAGATAGTCATAAATTCATAAATGGTGTATTAGATAAAGCCGCTAATACTTTAAGAATAAATAAAAATAATATAGTATCTATTTATTAAATGTTAAAAATAAATATGTAAATACTAAATCATTTTAATTACTATAAATAAATCTACATTATATATATCAACTAAATTTTGACAAATATTTAAAATACTAAGTAAAATATGTGAAAACTTATTGTTATTTATTTTTTATCTTAAAAATAAGTTATATATATAATAAGCAAATAACTATATTAATTATATGTATAACTTTATAAATAATTTATAATATATGTGCATTATATTTTACATACTTAATTATATACAATACATATCATCACTATTTAAATACTATCACAAATAATACATAAAAAATTAATATCTAACTAATAAAAATAAAAGAAACCATATCATAGTAATAAGTAATCCTATTAACATAACTCCTTCTATATTAAACATACCTAATATCCAACCACCCAATATACCACCAATAGCTGAACTTAAAAACTGTATAGTAGAATAAATACCCATAGTCATACCTTTGTATTGAATAGGAGATCGTCTACTGACTAAAGTTGGTAAAAAAGATTCTAATATATTAAAAGCGATAAAAAATATTTGTATACCTAACAAAAACATATAAAAATTATTTTTATAAAATATATTTAAAATAGATGATAATATCAATAAAAAATTTGCTGTTATTAATAACATGTATTTTTTTTTACAATAAAAAAATAATATTGATACAATCAAAAAAGATACTGTTATAATCAATAAATATATTTTCCAATGAAACGATATAGGAAATTTTAATATTTCTAACTGTATAGGTAAAACAATAAAATTTAATACCAATAATGCATGTAAAACAAAAACTCCACAATACAAAAATAACAAAATTCTATCATATAAAATTAAAGACATACCTTTCTTAAAATCATCTAAATTAAAATTTATAGATATTACATGAGTATTCGGAATAAAAAAATAAGTTACTAAAATCGTAAAAATAGACAAACACGCAGCTACTAAAAATAATCCCTGAAAATTCATTATATTAATAATTATTGGAGCAATAATAATTGACAAAGAAAAAGAAATACCATAAATAACACCAACTAAAAACATAATCTGAGTATATTTGTTATCTTTTACTACATCAGACAAACATGCCATACAAGAAGAAGAAATTGCACCTAACCCTTGTAAACCTCTGCCAAATATTAATCCCCAAATAGAATTCATACATCCTGCTATAATATTTCCCAATAAAAATAATATTAATCCAAACAAAATAACTGGTTTTCGACCTATTTTATCTGAAAAAAAACCAAACGGAATTTGTAATAAACATTGAGTAAATCCATATATACCTATTGCACAACCCATTAAAAATTTATTACCGTTTGATAATATTAAACTATAAAAACTAATTACAGGAAATACCATAAACATACCAAAAACACGTAAACTTAAAATTAAACAAATACTCATTATCACTTGCAATTCTTTTTTTTTCATAATAGAATCTTTTATTATTTATTTTACTAATATTAGATTAACAATGCTACATCAATATAAAAAAATACTTAAAAATCATTATTATAACCAAAATAAATGGAATGAATCTATTGCTAATAATATAGCAAAAAAAGAACTCATTAATATGACTTCACAACATTGGGAAATTATTTACATTGTAAAAATATTTTATTGTCAATTTAAAATTACACCATCTATGAGAATGTTACTCACTTTTTCACAAAAAAAAATGGGACACAAAACAATTAATAGTAGATATTTATTTAAATTATTTTCTGAAAACTCTTTAATTAAAATTAGTAAAATTGCTGGAATTCCTAAACCAAATTCATGTTTATAATAAATATTAAATTTAATTAATCCTAATTAAAACTTTAAATATATACCCATAAAAATATATAAGTGATATTTATATATAAATTAAATATATTACATTTCTGTAAACACTCAATTCTGAATTATACTATTAAAATCTAAACACATAGTAAAACTAATAATAAAAATCAAAATAATAGAAAAATAAAATAACGTACGAGCCCAACAAATATTATTTGTAATATATAAACCCTTTAAACCTAAAAATAACCAAAATGATCCAAAAAATAAAGTAACTAATAAATATGTTTCACCTGCATATCCCAAAACACTTAACATGCTAGAAAAAAATATAAAACATATAATATAAAAAATAATTTGATATTTAGTAACTAACAAACCGTATAATATAGGTATAGTAGGTATATTAACTTTCTTATAATCATGATTGTAAATAATTGCAATTGCTAAAGAATGAGGAATTTGCCAACATATAAACATCAAAAGTAAAAAAAAAGCACAAAAATTAAAACCATTTATAACAGAACAATAACCAATAACTGGAACAATAGCTCCAGACAAACTACCAACAAAAATAGAATAAATACTATTCCTCTTCAAATATAAACTATATAGCATAACATAAATAAAAAAAGCTAATAAAGCCAAATACATTGATAACAAATTTATGTAATAATAGAAAATAAATATTCCCCAAAAAAACAGTATATATGAAAAGTATAATATTAATTTAATTGAAACAAATTGAGTAACTAACATTCTTTTATTAGTTCTATACATTTGTTTATCAATATCTCTATCAATGACATTATTTAATATACATGCAGACGACATAATTAATGTTATAGCTACTGTAGTTAATATTAATAATTTAAAATCTAAAATTCCTTTAGAAGCTAAACTATACGCCCCTAACATTGTAACTAAATTACCTATTATAATCTTTGGTTTAATAAGCTCTATAAATTTTAAACTATTTAATATTTTCATATAAATATACTTTAATAACACATGACATTAGAAGTAAGATTAGACATTATCCAAATAGATCCAGACACGATAATAAAAATTACTATTACAGTAAACATTATTGTAATAATATTCCATTTATTCTTATTATCTATTCTTAAATTTAAAAAATATACACAATGAATAACAATTTGCACTAAAGCACATAATGATATTACAATATCTAATATTATATTTGACAAAACCTGTACTTTAACTAATAAAAATGGAATAATTGTCAATATAATAGAAAAAATACAACCTAATATATAAGAATTGATTACAGTAATCATATTTCGTATTTTTTTATAATTATTAAACATTATATAATCCAATTAAATACACAAAAGTAAATATACAAATCCATACAATATCCAAAAAATGCCAAAATAAACCCAGACATGAAATACGTATTTCAATAATACGCGTAATACCAAATTTAATAATTTGTAACAATAATATTAATATCCAAACTATTCCACAAAAAATATGAAATCCATGAGTTACTATAATCGTAAAAAAAGCAGACAAAAAACCACTACGACTAGGTCCATATCCTTTTAATATTAAAGAATAAAATTCGCGACACTCAAAAATAATAAAAATTAATCCAAAAAATAACGTAAATAATAAAAACAATATTGATTGTATTTCTTTTTTTCTATATATAGAAATTTTAGCAATAGTATAAGTAATAGTACTTAATAATAAAGCTATACTCTCAAAAACTACAGTAGTAAATTGAAAAATGTCTTGTCCAGATGGTCCATAAGCGGTATTATTTTTCATAATAAAATAAACTGCAAACAAAGTTGCAAAAAGAATACAATCACTCATTAAATATAACCAAAAACCAAAACATTGTTTAGATAAATTAATTATTTTATGTTGAGACGTTAACTTGTTTTGAACAGTATACATATTATTATTTAATGTCATTTTTAACCCACTTTTGTAATTTTTTCAAACGAGTTATTTCGTTTTTATCAATTTGTTTGCAAGAAATAATATTATGAATTTCATTCTTAAAACTTTTAATAATTATTAAACAAATTATCCCTATTAATGACGTAAAAAACATCCAAAAAATATGCCAAACAGCAGAAAAACCACATATTAAGGAAAACGAACTAATGAAAATACCATAAATAGTATTTTTAGGTAAATAAATATCAGAGTAAGTTTTTTTAATAGACTGATGAACTTTTAACTTTTTTATTCTCCAATATTCATCTATACTTTTCACTATAGGAATATTAGCAAAATTATAAACAGGAGGAGGAGATGAAACAGACCATTCTAAAGTTCTACCGTTCCACGGATCACCGGTTAAATCCATATTAAAAGCTGAATCACGAACAGAAACAAAAAATTGAATAATTTGACAAATTATTCCTATTAAAATTAATAACACACCTATCATAGCTGTAATTAACATAACATGAAATTCAGAGTCAATATTTTGACTAATACGACGAGTCATACCCATAAATCCTAAAACATAAAGTGGCATAAAAGCAACAAAAAAACCTAAAAACCAAAACCAAAAAGCACGAATTCCCCATTTTTCATTTAAAATAAAACCAAATAATTTAGGAAACCAATATGTAATACCAGCAAAACAACCAAAAATTACCCCACCTATAATAACATTATGAAAATGAGCAACTAAAAATAAACTATTATGTAATACAAAATCAGCAGCCGGTAAAGATAACAATACACCAGTCATTCCACCTATTGAAAAAGTAATTAAAAAACCAACAGTCCACATCATACAAGAATGCATATAAACACGACCTCTATACATAGTAAAAAGCCAATTAAATATCTTCACTCCTGTAGGAATAGCAATAATCATAGTTGCAATTCCAAAAAATGCATTCACATCTCCTCCGGCTCCCATCGTAAAAAAATGATGTAACCAAACAATAAACGATAAAATAGTAATAACAATTGTTGCCCAAACTAAAGAATGATATCCAAATAAAGATTTTTTTGAAAAAGTAGAAACTACTTCAGAAAAAATACCAAATGCAGGTAAAATTAAAATATATACCTCAGGATGACCCCAAATCCATATTAAATTAACATACATCATAGCATTACCTCCTAAATCATTAGTAAAAAAATGAAAATCTAAATAACGATCTAAAGTTAATAAAGCTAACGTTGTTGTTAAAACAGGAAATGCAAATAAAATTAATACATTAGCGCACAAAGAAGTCCAAGTAAAAACAGGCATTTTAAACATATTCATACCCGGAGCTCTCATTTTTAATATTGTAACTAAAAAATTAATAGCAGTTAAAGTTGTACCAATTCCTGAAATCTGTAAAGTCCAAATCCAATAATCTACTCCTACACCGGGACTATACTGTAAATTAGATAATGGAGGATAAGCCAACCAACCAGTTTGAGCAAATTCACCTAAAAATAAAGATATATTCATTAAAATAGCCGCACTAACAGTTAACCAAAAACTTAAATTATTTAAAAAAGGAAAAGCTACATCTCTTGCTCCAATTTGCAATGGAATTACTAAATTCATAAAACCTATCACTAACGGCATAGCAACAAAAAAAATCATAATAACGCCATGTGCAGTAAATATTTGATCGTAATGATGAGAAGACAAAAAACCAATGTGCTCAGAAGAGGAGGATAACACTTGTTGCATACGCATCATAATAGCATCAACAAAACCACGAAATAACATCACAAGAGCAAGAATAATATACATAACGGATATTTTTTTATGATCTACTGAAGTAAACCATTCTGACCATAAATATTTCCAACGCCCCATATAAGTCACTATTCCCAATACACCACTAAAAATAAAAAAAATTATAAAAAAAGTAGTCATGATAATAGGTTCATGATAAGGAATAGCGTCTAACGTAATTTTTCCAAACATATACAATCCTTTAATATTTAGTATAAAATTAAATAATATATTTTATTAATTATGTAAAAATATCATATATTAATTTTTTAATTTTTATACTGTTTAACAATCTTATTTAATAAGTCACAATCAACATCAGAAAAATATTGAGTATTAAACTTGTTATGTGAATTAGCAAGATAATTAAACATTTTGATAGTTTTTAAAGTATAGGGAACATGTTTTATTTTTAATATCCACTGATTAAAATATTGTTTATTTGAACTAGATATTACTGAAAATTTCATATTCGAAAAACCATTGCCACTATAATTAGAAGAAAATCCTTTATAATGTCCTGATTGATTAGCTAATAAATTTAATTTACTTATCATACCTGCCATAGCATATATTTGACTACCTAAATCAGGAACAAAAAAAGAATTCATCACTGTATTAGAAGTAATTCTTAAATTAATTGGTGTATTCACAGGAAATACAATTTCATTAATAGTAGCAATTTTATAATCAGGATATATAAATAACCACTTCCAATCTAATGATATAACATCTATATTAATTGGTTTAATAACAGAAATCATTGGTTTACTAGGTTCTAAACGATGAGTTGATTTCCATGACAAAACAGAAAGACAACAAATAATACAAATAGGAACTACCCAAATAAATGTTTCTATTAAATATGATTTATTCCAATCAGGAGTATATATTCCATGTATATTAACACTTCGATATTTCCAAATAAAAAATAAAGTCATTAAAATTACTGGAATCACTATAATTAACATCATAAAAAAAGATATTAAAATCAGTGAACGTTGTTCCATAGCTACATATCCATGTGGATTTAATACAGCACTTTGACAACTATTTATATAATAAAAATAATTGAAAAATACAATTAAAATATTTTTTTTTATATTCATATCTTAATTTTATAACTCCAAGAATAAAAATATTAATACTAAAAATAATATTGACTCATATAAAATATATAACACTTATTGTCAAAGGAATTTATATATTATATTGTTTTAATAACACTATATCTATTATAATACAATTTTTATTCTCATAAGAATAAACGTTCATTAAAAAATAAAAATATAAGAAAAGTATGAAAAATACACTATTGCAACAACTACTAACAAAATTTCAAAAAAAAAATGTTACAATTTACGATGAAAGTCATAAACATAATTTATTAAATAAAAAATTTACACATTTTTTAATTATAATTGTTAGCAACAATTTTATTAATAAAACATTATTAACAAGACATCGAATAATTTATCAACTACTATTAAATACAATAAAAACATATAAAATTCATAGTATATCCCTATATACTTATACTCATAATGAATGGCGAGATTTAAAAAATAAAGAAATTATTTCACCTACTTGCACAAAATATAATAATATTAATCAAAAATTATTTTAACCTATAAAACATATCCTATATATCATAACATCAACTACTATATATGTTTTTATATTATACAATATTATTACTGTGCTACTTACTAAAATATATGTAGTAAATATACTATAATACATCGATTATATTAATATAAAATAAATTAAATAAAAATTATAAAATTTAGTAAAAAAATATTTACTATATAAATAATTTTACAAAATATGTAACTCTCAATCATTAACGTTCCGTAAAAACAACCAATTTTATTATATAGAATATACGTATGAAAAATAATTAAACTACTTTTTACATTGATCGTTACAACATTAAAAATATATATTTTAAAAATACGCTTTACTAATCAGTATAAAAGTATAAATAAAATAATCTGATATAATCAAATATTAAATTTTTTATTTAAAAAATATGCTTTATTCAAATATTATTCAATATAATCTGTCAACTGTTTATAAGAAACATAAAAAATGCATAAATATTTTCACTATTGTGTTAAAAAAATATTCTAAACTATTTTAAAAATTTAAAAATATGTATTAATAGATATTAATAGGTAAAATAATGTCATATGATAAACAAAATAAAATCACTCAAAATAACTTAATACCAATAGTAATAGATAAAACATCAAAAGGAGAACGTTCCTATGACATATACTCACGTCTTCTAAAAGAAAGAATAATATTTATTACAGGTAATATAGATGATATAAACGCTAATTCTATAGTAGCTCAAATGTTATTTTTAGAATCAGATAATCCTAAAAAAGATATATATCTGTATATCAATTCTCCTGGAGGTATAATTTCATCTGGTATGTCTATTTACGACACTATGCAATTTATTAAACCAAGCGTTAATACAATTTGCATAGGACAAGCTTGCTCAATGGGAGCATTACTTTTAGCAACAGGTGAACAAGGAAAAAGATTTTGTTTACCTAATGCTAGAATTATGATTCATCAACCATTAGGTGGATTTCATGGTCAAGCTTCAGATATTGCTATACATGCTAATGAAATTGCTCAAATTAAACACAAAATCAATAAAATTATAGCTTTACATACTGGTAATTCATTAAAAAAAATTAATAAAGACACAGAAAGAGATTATTTTCTTTCAGCATCTGAAGCAATCCGTTATGGATTAATTGATTCAATACTAACAAGAAGAAATGAATAATATATTTTATAAAAAATCATGTTTCATATCATTTAATAAAATATACATTTATTTTTTTGACCAGTAAAATATATTACTCATATTTAATAGGAGAAATTAATAATGTTTGATAAAAAACAAGATGAACTTAAAAAACTCTTATATTGTTCATTTTGTGGAAAAAACCAACAAGCAGTATTAAAATTAATAGCTGGACCATCAGTATATATATGTAATGAATGTATTACTTTATGTAATAACATTATTAATGAAGAAACTATCACAAGATCTACACATAATACAATAAAAAAACCATTTCCAACTCCTCATCAAATTAAAACTCATCTAGACAATTATGTTATTGGACAAGAAAAAACTAAAGTAATACTAGCTGTAGCTGTATATAATCATTACAAACGAATTTATAATATAAATAAAAATAATAAAATTGAATTAGGAAAAAGTAATGTATTACTAATTGGTCCTACAGGTAGTGGAAAAACTTTACTAGCTGAAACACTCGCCAAGTTTTTAGATGTACCATTTACAATTGCTGATGCTACTACTTTAACAGAAGCTGGATATGTAGGAGAAGATGTAGAAAATATTATACATAAATTACTTCAACAATGTAATTACAACATACAAAAAGCTCAAATTGGAATAATTTATATAGATGAAATAGACAAAATTTCAAAAAAATCAGATAATCCTTCAATTACTCGAGATGTTTCTGGAGAAGGTGTTCAACAAGCTTTATTAAAATTAATCGAAGGAACTATAGCATCTGTACCTCCGAAAGGAGGAAGGAAACACCCACAACAAGATTTTTTACATGTTGATACATCAAAAATACTATTTATATGTGGAGGTGCATTTTCTGGTTTAGAAAAAATAATTACTCATAGAATAGAAATAGGTAGAAGTATTGGATTTCATGCTACTGTTTCAAATAAAAAAAATAAAATAAGTCATGATAAACTACTGAACAAAGTTAATTCTGAAGATTTAATTAAATTTGGATTAATTCCTGAATTTATAGGAAGATTACCTATTGTTAGTACATTACATAAATTAGATCACAAAACTCTTATTAGAATCCTATGCGAACCAAAAAATGCATTAACAAAACAATATCAATATCTATTCCAATTAGACGGTGTTAAATTAGAATTTAATAAAGAAGCTATTTCAGCTATAGCAAAAAAATCAATAAATAAAAAAACTGGAGCAAGAGGTTTACGTGCAATTATAGAAAATATTTTATTAAATACTATGTATGATTTACCTTCTATGCAAAATATTAAAAAAGTAATTGTCGATAGATCAACGGTACAAGGTAAATCTGTACCAGAATGTGTTCATGAAGATTCTATACTTATACCTAACCAAATACATAAAGAAAAATATAAAATTACTGCACAATAAATTAAAATAAGGGGAAACATTTCCCCTTTTATTATATAAAATTACTTATCCATTGAACACTCAATATTGATTACTATATACTCACTATATATTTAAAATATAATACCTGTTAATTATACAATATCGATATTTTCAAGAAATTATATTATAAAAGAGAATAATATGAATCTTAAAATTGCCACAAAAATTGAAATTCCCGTTTTGCCGTTAAGAGATGTAGTAGTTTACCCTTATATGGTAATACCGCTTTTCGTGGGTCGAGATAAATCAATAAAATGTATTCAAGCATCCATGGAAAAAGATAAAAAAATTATGTTAGTTTCACAAAAAGAAGCATCAATAGATGAACCTAAAATGGATGATTTATTCATTATCGGGACTATATCTTCTATTTTACAAATGTTAAAACTTCCTGATGGAACTATTAAAGTCTTAGTAGAAGGACTTCAACGCGCAAAAATATATGACCTAAAAAATAATGGAGACTATTTTAGTTCAGAAATAGAATTAATACCTACTCCAAACATTAAAAATAAAACACAAAAAATATTGATTCGAACTACAATAAATCAATTTGAATCTTATCTTAAACTGAATAAAAAAATTCCTCTAGAAATATTGAATTCTTTAAACAACATAGATAATGCCGCACAATTAGCAGATACTATTGCTGCACATATGCCTATGAAATTATCTGATAAGCAATCTATTTTAGAAATTACTAAAATAGATAAAAGATTAGAACATCTTATGATTATTATGGAATCAGAAATGGAATTATTACAAGTTGAAAAAAAGATAAGAAATCGAGTCAAAAAACAAATGGAAAAAAGCCAAAGAGAATATTATCTGAATGAACAGATGAAAGCTATTCAAAAAGAATTAGGAGAAATAGACGATATACCTGATGAATATGAAACGTTAAAAAGAAAAATTCATGCTTCTAAAATGCCAAAAGATGCAAAAAAAAAGAGTAAATCTGAATTACAAAAATTAAAATTAATGTCAACAATATCTGCAGAAGCTACTGTGGTAAGAAGTTATATAGACTGGATGATTCAAATTCCATGGTATATGAAAAGTAAAATAAAAAAAGATATTAAAATAGCTAAAAAAACATTAGATCAAGACCATTTTGGTCTAGAAAAAGTCAAAGAAAGAATTCTAGAATACTTGGCTGTCCAAAATAGAACCAATCAACTAAAAGGACCTATTTTATGTTTAGTAGGACCACCTGGTGTAGGAAAAACATCTTTAGGAAAATCAATAGCCAAAGCAACAGGAAGAAAATATATTAGAATGGCTTTAGGTGGTATACGTGATGAAGCTGAAATTAGGGGACATCGTCGTACTTATATTGGATCTATGCCTGGAAAAATAATCCAAAAAATGGCAAAAATAGGAGTAAAAAATCCATTATTTTTATTAGATGAAATCGATAAAATGTCTTGTGATATGAGAGTCGATCCTGCATCAGCTTTATTAGAAGTATTAGATCCAGAACAAAATTTTGCTTTTAATGACCATTATTTAGAAATAGATTACGATCTTTCTGATGTAATGTTCGTTGCTACTTCCAACTCAACTAATATTCCAGCTCCATTATTAGATCGCATGGAAATTATTCGTATATCTGGTTACACAGAAAATGAAAAATTAAATATTGCTAAATCATACTTAAAACCAAAACAAATAAAAGAAAATGCTTTAAATTCAGATGAATTAACAATATCTGATAATGCACTCACTAATATTATTAATTATTATACACGTGAAGCAGGAGTAAGAAATTTAGAAAGAGAAATATCAAAGATATGCCGTAAAACAGTAAAATTATTAGTTTTAAATAAACTATTAAAACATGTCAATATAAATTGCAAAAACTTAAAAAAATATCTTGGCGTCCAACGTTATGATTACGGGAAAATTAGCAATAAAAATCAAATTGGACAAGTAATAGGATTAGCATGGACAGAAGTTGGAGGAGATTTACTAACAATTGAAACAACTTGTGTTCCTGGAAAAGGGAAACTAATCTATACAGGATCATTAGGAGAAGTTATGCAAGAATCAATTCAAGCTGCATTAACTGTGGTACGAGCTCAAGCAAAAACTTTAGGAATTAAAGATAATTTTTATGAAAAACACGATATACATGTTCATGTACCAGAAGGAGCTACTCCAAAAGACGGACCTAGCGCTGGAATTGCAATGTGTACCGCTATTGTATCTTCTTTAACAAATAACCCTGTACATTCTAGTATAGCTATGACTGGTGAAATTACTTTACGTGGTCAAATATTAACAATAGGTGGATTAAAAGAAAAATTATTAGCAGCTCATCGTGGTGGAATTAAAACAGTATTAATTCCTTATGAAAATACACGTGATTTAGAAGAAATACCAAAAAATATAGTTTTAAACTTATGCATTCATCCAGTCAAAAATATAAAAGAAGTTTTAAATTTAGCTTTAGAAAAAAAACCTTACATTATTACAACTGAATAATATTAATATTTTTTATATAAATAAACAAGTTGAAAAAAAATGCATATATTTTATCAACTTGTTTTCATAAATTAAAATAATTTTTTTATGAAAAAATAATAAAAACAAATATAAAAAATTCACACCAATAAGTGAAATAAATTATTAGAATTAATTATATTATAACTTATTTTATGAAATAAATATATATCAAATAATAAATCAATACTGTTATTAAAATTAATTTCATTAATTTTAAATTACTAATAAAAAAATAATTCAAAAAAATTTTATTTTTTATATATAAAAAAACATTTTTTATTTAATAAAAATACTAAATTTTATAAATTTACTGTGTAATATAAGAATATTGTTAATTTGATAAAAAACTATATTATAGTATCTTAGATCAAATTAAGGATATACTTTTAATAATTTTAATTTTATATTTATGTTTTTTATTTTTTTATATAAATAAAATATATTTGACATTATATTAAATACATTATTATTCTATTAAATTTTTTTATTTTCATTTATTCTATTTACTTATAATTTATAGATTAATAAATATTTTCTTTAACAACTTATCTATAAAAAATTTATTGTTATTAAATAGAAATATATATAATATTAATTATTTATTAAAAATAACAAAAATATCTTAGAAATGAAAACATAATTTAATACAATATAAACTAAAAAAATTCTAAAAAATATTCTATTTTTGTCAAAAATTAAATTTTATTAATATAAATACACGTCTATTTTTTAATTCATAATAAATGAATACAAACATATTTTTTATAAATAAATATATAATATATATACAAATAAGATAATAAGCTACTATAAATAATACAACATTAGATTATTATTTAATCAATATTTAATGTTAAATTTACGTAATAAATTCATAAAAATAATACAAAATTATTACTGTATATTTTTGCAAATACTTCAACAACTAAATTTTAAATTTTTATACCACATTAAACATTAGTATAACTTTTAGGAATTTTTTGTGAAATTATTTAATCAACTAAGTTGGTATTTTACTTGTGAATGGAAACGTTACTTAGGCGCTATCTCTTTACTAATTGCAATTGCTATTTTACAGCTATTACCTCCTAAAATAGTGGGAATGATTGTTGATTTAGTTATGCAAAAACAGATTAATAATACGAAAATATTCTATTGGATTATCTTAATGCTATTAACAGCTTTATTAGTTTATATTTTAAGATATATCTGGAGAATTTTACTTTTTGGAGCAGCTTATAAATTAGCCATTAAATTAAGGGTTAAATTTTATGACTATATCAGCTATCAAAATTCCACGTTTTACTTAAAATATCGCACTGGCGATTTAATGGCTAGAGCAACTAATGATGTAGATAAAGTTGTATTTGCTGCAGGCGAAGGCGTTCTAACACTTGTGGACTCATTAATTATGGGAATTTCAGTCTTAATAATTATGATTACACAAATTAGCTGGAAATTGACATTTTTATCATTATTACCTATGCCAATGATGGCTTTAATTATAAAAAAACATGGAAAAAAATTACACAATACTTTTCATAAAGCTCAAAAAGCATTCTCTTCTCTAACTAATCAAACACAAGAAAGTTTAACTAATATTCGTATGATTAAATCTTTTGGATTAGAAATAGAACAATGTCAAAAATTTGATTTAGTAGCTAAAATAGCTGGTGAAAAAAATATGGAAGTTGCAAAAATAGATGCCAAATTTGATCCTACTATACATTTAGGAATATCACTATCTAACTTACTTGCTATAATAGGAGGTGGCTGGTTAATTTGGAACGAAGAAATTACATTAGGACAATTAACAAGTTTTATTATGTATTTAGGACTTATGGTTTGGCCTATGTTGGCACTAGCCTGGATGTTTAATATAGTAGAAAGAGGAAGTGCTGCTTGGGAAAGAATTCAATTAATGATGAAAAACAATCTATTAACTAAACAAGGAATCCAAAATTTTCCTTTAACACCTAAAAAATTAGAAATCAAAATTCATAATTTTTCTTATCCAAATACTAATAAAAACATTTTAAAAAAAATTTATATTAAATTATATCCAGGAGAATCTTTAGGTATATGTGGACCAACAGGATCAGGAAAAAGTACATTATTAAATTTAATACAAAAACAATTTAATATAAACGATGGAGATATATTATATGATGATACATCATTATCTCATTATAAAACTACAGAATGGCGTAAACGTATTGCAATAGTAAATCAATTATCTTTTTTGTTTTCAGATACTCTTGCAAATAATATCTCATTAGGTTGTCCTAATGCTACACCTTATATGATTGAAAAAGCAGCTAAACTAGCTAATATACACAAAGATATTATTTTATTTCCTAAAAAATATAATACTCCTGTAGGAGAATATGGAGTTATATTATCTGGAGGACAAAAACAAAGAATATCAATAGCTAGAGCATTATTAATGAATCCAGAAATATTAATACTAGATGATGCACTATCTGCTATCGACATAGAATGTCAACAAATAATATTAAAAAACATTCAGAAATGGAAAGAAAAAAAACATACATTAATTATTAGTTCACATCGATTATCATCATTAATTAATTGTAATAAAATAGCTGTACTAAATAATGGTTATATTTCTCAATTAGGTAAACATATCTCTTTAATGAAAGAAGAAAAATGGTATAAAATTATGTATAATTATCAAAAGTTAAGTATTTAAGATAATAAGGATATAATATTAATATGTTATTCAATACTTCTCATGACTTAACTAGATTTTGGAATATATTAAATCGTTTATTAAAATATATAAGTATTTGGAAAAAACAACTTATTATCGCTTTTTTATGTTTAATAATAGCATCTATTACTGAAGTATTAGGACCAATACTAATTAGTTACTTCATTGATAATATTGTTGTTTCTCATAATCTTAATATTACATTAATCGTTTTTATTATTATTGGATTTATAATGTTACAAATATCTTCAGTAACATTAAATTATTATCAAACAATTTTATTCAATAAAACTGCAGTAAAAATAGTACAGAACTTACGATTAGATGTAATTAAATCCGCTTTACAACAACCGTTGTATATATTTGATACACAACCAATAGGACAAATAATATCTAGAATTACGAATGATACAGAAATAGTTAAAGAACTATATGATACGGTTATTGCAACAGTATTCCGTAGTATTGTATTAATTTGTGTTACATTAATAGCTATGTTTAGTTTAGAATGGCATATGGCTAGTATTGCTATAATTATATTTCCCATGGTAATTATGGTCATGTTTTTTTATCAAAAATATAGTACTCCAATATTAAGAAAAGTAAAAGAATATACAGAAAATACAAATAACCAATTTAATGAAATTATTAATGGAATGCAAATTATTCAACAATTTAATCAAGAAAAAAAATTCAAACAATGCATTAAAAAAAATAGTAAATTACATTATTTAGCTCGTATGAAAATTTTAAGATTAGATGGTCTACTACTAAGACCCCTATTAAGTTTATTTTCAGCAATTATTTTATGTGGTTTAATTATATCATGTAATATATTTTCTACTCATTTATTTGAAATAGGTGTACTATATGCATTTATTAGTTATCTCGGTAGATTAAATGAACCATTAATTGCGATTACTACACAACAATCGATATTACAACAAGCTATTGTTTCAGGTGAAAGAATTTTTGAATTAATAGATACACCAAATCAAATATACGGATCAGATTTACTAAAATTAAATAGTGGATCTATTGAAATCAAAAACCTAAATTTTTCTTACCATAACAACACATTTTATACCTTAAAAAATATTAATTTAATTATCCCTTCAAAAGGATTTACAGCATTTATAGGTCATACAGGTAGTGGAAAAAGTACACTCGCTAATTTGTTAATGGGTTATTATTCATTTAATCAAGGTAAAATTTATATCGATAAACGCCCAATACATTCTTTAAGTCATCAAACATTAAGAAAAGGAGTATTAATGGTACAACAAGAACCTTTAATACTAGCTGATTCTATATTGACTAATATCACTTTAGGAAGACATATATCAGAAAAAAAAATTTGGCAAGTTTTAAACATGGTTCAACTCACATCTTTAGTACAATCAATGCCGCAAGGAATTTATTCAAATTTAGGAGAAAAAGGAAATAATTTATCTGTAGGAGAAAAACAATTAATAGCTATTGCTAGAGTATTTGTAGTTAATCCAAAAATATTAATACTAGATGAAGCTACAGCTAATATAGATTCTGAAACTGAACAAAATATACAAAATGCACTGTTATCAATAAGAAAGTTTTCAACTTTAGTTGTAATTGCTCATAGATTGTCTACTATTATTAAAGCAGATAATATAGTAGTACTTCATCAAGGAAAAATAGTCGAAAAAGGTTCCCACAAAATACTAATGCAAAAAAAAGGATATTATTGGAAAATGATTAAAACACAAATTAAAAAATATTAAAAAAATAAACTTAAAAATATTTTTTATATTAATAAAAAAGACTCTATTAGCTTAATTTAAGTACCTGTTTACTTAATATGGCTGCTTTTTTCCAAATCTGACCAATTTCTTAAGAATACAGTACAAAAAGTGCTAATAGAGTACTATCTTTATAATAAACTGATTAAAATACTTATATATTTTATTTTATATAAAAATTTTTTTTTTGCAAGTATATTTAAAAAAATATTATTATAAATATTTTAATTATAAAAAAATATAGTAAAATATATAAATACAAAATAATTAAGTTATTAAAATATATGAACTATTATCAAGCATTAGCACGAAAATGGAGACCACAATCTTTTAACGAAGTCATAGGTCATAAATATATTATTAAAGCTATTTCAAATGCTTTATCTCTAAAAAAAAATCATCACGCTTGGATTTTTTCTGGTACCAGAGGTATTGGAAAAACAACAATTTCAAGATTATTAGCTAAAAGTTTAAATTGTAAACAAGGAATATCTTCTAACCCTTGTCGAATATGTTCTAACTGTCAATCAATAGAAAAAGGTAATTTCATCGATTTATTAGAAATAGATGCTGCATCTAAAACTAAAATAGAAGATATAAAAGAGTCACTCAATAACATCCAATATTCACCTGTACAAGGACGATTTACTATCTATTTAATAGATGAAGTGCATATGCTTTCTAGATATAGTTTTAACTTTCTTTTAAAAATACTAGAAGAACCCCCAAAACATATAAAATTTATTTTAGCTACAACGAATCCAGAAAAAATTCCCAATACTATATTATCCCGTTGTTTAAAATTTAACTTAAGAGAACTAGACATTAATGATATTATATATCAAATAAAAAAAATACTACATTATGAGAACACTAAATATGATTTAGAAGCCTTACAAATAATATCTAGAACAGCTGCGGGTAGTTTAAGAGACGCATTAAACTTAACAGAACAAGCAATATCTATGGGCAATGGAATTATAACACTTCAAGACGTTACTCATATGATAGGTACAATAAATGCTTTACAATCTTTATCATTAACTATAGCTTTACTAAAAAAAGATGCAAATAAAATTTTTTTATTATTAAATAAAATAGCCAATCAAGGAGTTAACTGGGACTCAATTTTAATTGAAATTCTTAGAACATTATATAACATTGCCATGTTACAAACAGTGCCATCACTATGGGATAATTCAAATTATAGTATACATGAAAAAAATATGTTATCTAATATAGCAAGCAAAACAAATAATGAAGATATTCAATTATATTACCAAGCATTGTTATTAAGTAGAAAAGAATTATACATGGCACCAAGCTATAAAATTGGTACTGAAATGGCTTTACTAAAAACATTAAATATAAAAAATACCCGTAAATTAATTATGTAAACTAAAAAAAATATTTCTATTCTCTAATCAATAACTGATATAATATATTCAAACTAATTTATTAAAAAAAATAATTTTAACCAATATTAAATCTAACAATATTACATGTATAAAGAAGAAAAAAATGTTTACTAAAAATGGATTAGGTCATTTAATGAAACAAGCTCAACAAATGCAAGACAAAATGTCAAAAATTAAAAAAGAAATTACTGCTCTAGAAGTAACAGGCGAATCTGGTGCTGGATTAGTCAAAATAACTATCGACGGTGCTCATCATTGTAAAAAAGTAGAATTTGATTCTAGTATAATACTAAAAGATGATAAAGAAATGCTAGAAGACCTAACTGCTGCTGCATTCAATGATGCAGAACGAAAAATTTCTGAAGCTCATAAAGAAAAAATGACAACAATTTCTTCAGGAGTAGATTTACCTAACGAATTCAATTTTCCAATTTAAAAAAATAATGATATTGTATATAATAAATTAAATAAATGTGCTTTAACTAATAAAAAATTAATTTATTGCATGTAACATCATACTCAAATATAAAATATCCTACCGATATATAATTAAGGATTATTTATGAATATAAAAACACAAGAAAAACATGAATTTAAATCAGAAATAAAACAATTATTACATATAATGATTCACTCCCTATATTCTAATAAAGAAATTTTTGTTAGAGAATTAATTTCGAACGCATCTGATGCAATAGATAAATTGAGATTTAAATCTATCACTTCAGAAGAAATACATAAAAATTTTTCTAATGGATGTATTACTATTTACATTAATAAAGAAAAAAACACGTTAACAATTAGTGATAATGGTATAGGAATGACACGTCAAGAAATTATTGACAATTTAGGAACTATTGCTAAATCAGGTACTAAAGATTTTATTAATTCACTAATGAATGATAAAAAAACAGATAATCAATTAATAGGACAATTTGGAGTAGGATTTTATTCATCATTTATTGTATCAGAAAAAGTATTAGTACGAACTCGAGCTGCTACAAATTTATCAGAAGAAGGAATACAATGGGAATCATCAGGTCAAGGTGAATATACAATTCACAATATTGTAAAAAAAGAACAAGGAACAGAAATAATTTTATATCTTAAAAAAGAAGAAAAAGAATTTTTAGATATATGGAAAATAAAAAATATAATAAAAAAATATTCCGACCATATTTCTGTTCCAATAAAAATATTTAATTTTGACGAACAAAAAAAAACGGGTACGTGGGAACAAATTAATAAAGCAACAGCGTTATGGACATTAAATAAAACAGAAATCAAAATAGAAGAATATCAAGAATTCTATAAACATATAACAAATGACTTTAATAAACCTCTCATATGGAGTCATAATCACGTAGAAGGGAATCAAGAATATATAAGCTTACTATATATTCCAGAAAAATCTGCGTGGGATCTATGGAATAGAGAAAACAAACATGGTTTAAAACTATATGTAAAAAGAATTTTTATTATGGATGATGCATCACAATTTCTACCAAATTATTTAAGATTTGTCAGGGGTCTAATTGATTCAAATGATCTTCCTTTAAATATCTCAAGAGAAATACTACAAGATAATCATATTATACAAAAATTACGTCGATCGTTAACTAAAAGAGTTTTAAATATGTTAACAACATTAGCTACAAATGATCCTGAAAAATATAAAATATTTTGGAATCAATTTGGACTAGTACTAAAAGAAGGACCAGCAGAAGATTCAATTAATAAGAATGAAATTGCTAATTTATTAAGATTTTCTTCTCTTAATTCAAATAATTCAGAACAACATATGTCACTTGTTGATTATATTCAAAATATGAAAACAGAACAAGATAAAATCTACTATATTACGTCCGATAGTTATGCTGCTGCCAGTAGCAGTCCTCATTTAGAATTCTTTAAAAAACATAACATTAATGTTTTATTACTTTTTGATCGAATTGATGAATGGATGATGAATTATATAACTGAATTTCAAGGAAAAAAATTTCAGTCTATTAGTAAAGATGATGAATCATTGAATAAATTAGTAAAAAAAAATAATCAAATAGACAAAAATGTAGAAGAAAACATAAACGATTTCATTAAAAAAGTAAAAACTATATTGAAAGATCAAGTAAAAGACGTACGGATTACATATAGATTAATTGATACACCATCAATAGTATTGACTGACACAAATGAAATGACTACACAAATGGCAAAATTATTTTCAGCTGCAGGTCAAAACATACCACCAATAAAATATATATTTGAAATAAATCCAAATCACATTTTAATAAAAAAAATAATGAACGTAAATGATTCCATAATCTTTAATGAATGGATTCAACTTTTGCTAGAACAAGCATTATTAGCTGAAAAAGGTAATTTAGATAATCCAAATCAATTTATTAATAGAATTAATTTATTGTTAAGTCATTAAGTAAATATATGTATGAATGTATACAAAAAAATAATTAATTATTTATTATAAAATTATATGTATAAAAATACAGTGATATTTTATAGCAAGGAATAATTCATGCGTATTATTTTTATTGGTCCTCCAGGTACAGGTAAAGGTACTCAATCTAATTTTATTACTAATAAATATAGTATTCCTACCATATCTGTGGGAGATATTTTAAGAAGCAATACAACACAAAACAACGAATATAATAAAAAAATCAACGATATCATTAATGAAGGAAAATTAGTTGACGATAATACTATTGTTCAATTAACAAAAAAAAGAATTCATCAAATAGATTGCAGAAAAGGATTTGTATTAGATGGATTTCCACGGACTATACCACAAGCACATGCTTTAAAAAATATGAATATTAAGATAGATTATGTTATTCAATTTGAGCTATCATATAAACTAATAATAGATAGAATTAAAGGTAGGAGAATTCATATCCCATCTGGTAGAATTTATCATAAAAAATATAATCCACCAAAAAAAGAAAATATAGATGATATAACAGGTCAAAAACTTACTGTTAGAAAAGATGATAATGAAGAAAAAATAAATAAAAGAATTGAAGAATACCAAAAATATACTCTTCCTTTAGCTGAATATTACAAAAAAGAAGAACAGTTAGGATATATTAAATATTACATAATTAATGCGCAATTGACTCCACTGATTATACACAAACAATTGGAAAAAATATTTATTCAATAAAATAAACTAATTTACTACATATATCATCATCCATCATCCATCATGCACCCTACAGGACTTGAACCTGTGACTTACGGCTTAGAAGGCCGTTGCTCTATCCAAACTGAGCTAAGGGTGCGGATTGTTACTTATTTATAAAAAATTATATTTTATATAAAAATTAAAAAAAAAATAATCTAAATATATATTATCATATATATTATCATATATATATATAATACATTTATTTTTTAATAAAAAAATACTTTTTAAAAAATACAATATAGCAATGTAGCTTATAAGTGATATAATAAAACTAATAAATAATTTTGTAAAGTTGAGTTATTATATGACAGCAAATATTATAGATGGTAAAAAAATTTCTAATACTATAGAGGAAAATATTAAACAAATTGTAAAAAAAAGAATATTATTAGGCAAAAGAGCTCCTGGATTAGCAGTAATCTTAATAGGAAACGATCCTGCTTCAAAAATTTACATCAATAAAAAAAAAACAATTTGTAAAAGAGTTGGATTTATTTTAAAAAATTGGCATTTACCTATAAATATTACTGAAAAAAAAATATTAAAATTAATAAATCAATTAAATAATGATAACTGCATAGATGGAATATTAATACAACTACCTTTACCTAAAAACATTAATAAAGAAAATATAATTAATAGTATTTTACCAAAAAAAGATGTAGATGGTTTTCATCCTTATAATATAGGTTGTCTTTCTCAAAGATATCCTAAATTAAGACCATGTACACCATTTGGGATAATAACATTATTAAAAAAATATAAAATTAATACTTATGGTTTACATGCTGTAATGATAGGAGCATCTAATATAGTGGGTCGACCAATGAGTTTAGAATTACTACTAGCAGGATGTACTACAACCATCGCTCATAGATTTACGAAGAATTTAAAATATCATGTACAAAATGCTGATTTACTAATTGTGGCTGTAGGAAAACCAAATTTTATTCATGGAACATGGATTAAACCAGGAGCTATAATAATAGATATTGGTATAAATAGATTAAATAATGGAAAAATAGTGGGAGATGTGCATTTCAAATCAGCTTGTTTAAATGCATCCTATATTACTCCTGTTCCTGGAGGTGTTGGACCTATGACTGTTATCTCACTATTAAAAAATACTCTTTATGCTTGTGAAAATTTTCATGATAATTTAAAAAACAACTAAGTACTATTATTTTTTAATACTATACCAAAACGTATCATTTTGATTATCTTCTAATATGATATCTAAACTAAATAAATATTTACGAATATTATCTGCTTGAGTCCAATTTTTCAATTTTCTAGCATTATTCCTTATATATAACATTTTTTCTATTGTTGTAATGTCTATTTTTTGAAATTTAGTCTGTTTTTTAAAAAAATCATGTGGATTTTTATATAATAAACCTAACTGATTTCCTAAAAAATACAAAACTGATGCTAATTTATTTACTTCTATACTATCTTTTTGTATTTTTAAAACATTAATTTTTTTTGCTAAATTAGATAATATGGAAAATACCAACGGAACATTAAAATCATCATTCATAGCATTCCTAAATTCTAACTCAAATATAGAATGACGAAACAATGTATCTTTATAATTTGTAGAATATAAAGCTCTATATAATCTTATTAACGATATACTAGATTGTTTTAAAACTTCTTCAGAATATAATAAAGGTTGTCTATAATGTGTAGATAATAAATAGTAACGAATAATTTCAGAATCATACTTATTCAATATATCTCTTAAAAAAAAAACATTTCCCAATGATTTAGACATTTTTTTATTTTTTATAATTACCATCCCTGAATGTATCCAATAATTAGCATAAATACTTTTATTAACACAAGTAGACTGAGATATTTCATTTTCATGATGAGGAAATAATAAATCTGATCCACCACCATGAATATCTAACGTTTTACCTAATAGATACCTGCTCATAGCAGAACATTCTATATGCCATCCAGGACGACCTTTCCCCCAAGGAGAACACCAATACGGTTCATTTTTTTTAGATACTTTCCATAATACAAAATCTAATTTATTTTTTTTGATAATCCCTTTATTACATATACGTTTACCAGATCTTAAATATTTCAAAAATTGTCCAGATAATACACCATAATTAATATCACTATCAACAGAAAAAAATACATTTCCTTCTTTTGATATATAAGCATGATTAGAATTTAATAATTCAGTAATCATTTGAATAATAACTGGTATATAATTAGTTACTCTCGGTTCTTTATCTGGTGGTAATATATTAAGTTCTGTAAAATCTTTATGCATTTCATTAATCATACTATTAACAAAAAAATTCATACATTTATGTTTCTTATAAGAAACATTAATTATTTTATCATCAATATCAGTAATATTACGTACATATGTAACTGTATATCCACAATATCTTAAATAACGCGCAATTAAATCAAATATAATAAACGTTCTTCCATGCCCAATATGACATAAGTCATATACAGTTACTCCACAAACATACATATTAACATGATTCAAAAAAACTGGTTTAAAATTTTCCTTTTTTTTAGTTAAAGAATTAAAAATTTTTAACATAAATAAATCTCTTCAAAAAAACTAATAAAAAATAAAATATGTAAAAGAACACCATAAATAATATATAAATTATTTGTATAAATAATTTATATATTATTTATTCATATAAAAAATAATCAAATATGTTAAATTGATTATTTTTTTATCTATTCTAATTTAATACTATTCCACTTATCATTTATATTATAGGATAATAAAAAATATATTTTAAAATAAAAATAGAGAAAATATGTCAAAAAAATCTTTTAATATAAAAATATGTAATATATTACATTTAGTAAAAGATAAAAACATTAGTAAGTTTTTATTATAAAATAAAATATTATCACGTTGTAATAAAAAGAAATTTTAATAGTATTTTTTATTCTAAAAAATACATAACAAGAGTCTTAAAAATGAAAACGAAATTAGAAAAAATGTTAAAATTTCCTTGCTCCTTTACTTATAAAGTAATAGGATTAGCTCAACCAGAGTTAGTAGATAAAATCGTTAAAGTAATTCAATTAAGACTACCAGGAGATTATGCCCCTAATATTAAATCAAGCAATAAAGGTAATTATTTATCTATTTCTATTACAGTATTCGCTAAAAATTTTTCTGAAATAGAAATTTTATACCATGAATTAAGTAAAATTAATTTAGTAAGAATGGTGTTATAATATTTTTTTGTAATAAAAGAGGTAACATATATTTTAAAAAATAAAATAAATATATAATATATTTTTATTAGTAAAATAGATTATATAATCTAATCAACCATACAAAAATAATAGTGCAGCACTTAATAGAACTGCACTATAAATTTTGCATTTGAAATAATAAATACATTATTCTTATAAGCTAACTACATTAGCAGCAGAAGGTCCTTTAGCTCCTTCAGTAATTTCAAATTCAACACTTTGACCTTCTGTTAACGTTTTAAATCCATTACTTTGAATTGCTGAAAAATGAACAAATACATCTTTACTTCCATCTTCAGGTGTTATAAAACCAAATCCTTTAGACTCATTAAACCACTTTACATTACCTTTAATCTTCGACATCTATATTACCTTTACATGAAAATATAAACTAACTCATTCAATAAGCTAGTAAAAAAAATTTTATTAAATTTAATCAAATTTTATTTAAAAAAATAATTTATTTTTTAATATGACTAATAAATTATAAGTATTGTACCTGATTAATCAAGATTTTAAATTATTAATAATAGTTTTAATAACTGTTAATTTATTTATAATATAATAAAATTTACATATTTAAAACATATACCTATTAAAACTTATCAGGCAACATATAAAAAACAACCAAGGATAAATTTATCCTTGGTTGTTTTTTATATGTTGCCTGGCAATGTCCTACTTTTACACGGAGAAACTCCGTACTATCATTGGCGTTGAAATGTTTCACTTCTGAGTTCGGAATGGTTTCAGGTGGTTCCATAACACTATTTTTACCAGGCATTATTAAACTAAAAATAAATATGTTTAAATTTAGATAATAAGAACAAAATTTATTCTTATTAATAAAACATCTCTGGTGTTGTAAGGTTAAGCCTCTCGGGTCATTAGTACTAGTTAGCTCAACATATCACTATGCTTACACATCTAGCCTATCAACGTCGTAGTCTACAACGTCCCTTCAGTAAACACACAATAATGTTTCAGGGAAGACTTATCTTGGGGCAAGTTTCGTGCTTATATGCTTTCAGCACTTATCTTTTCCGCATATAGCTACCGGGCAATGCCATTGGCATGACAACCCGAACACCAGTGATGCGTCCACTTCGGTCCTCTCGTACTAGAAATAGACCCCCTCAATCTTCCTACGCCCACGGCAGATAGGGACCGAACTGTCTCACGACGTTCTAAACCCAGCTCGCGTACCACTTTAAATGGCGAACAGCCATACCCTTGGGACCTGCTTCAGCCCCAGGATGTGATGAGCCGACATCGAGGTGCCAAACACCGCCGTCGATATGAACTCTTGGGCGGTATCAGCCTGTTATCCCCGGAGTACCTTTTATTTGTTGAGCGATGGCCATTCCATACAGAACCACCGGATCACTAAGACCTGCTTTCGCATCTGCTCGCGTTATCACGCTTACAGTTAAACTGGCTTATGCCTTTACACTAACATTACGATTTCCAACCGTAACTAGCCAATCTTTGTGCTCCTCCGTTACTCTTTGGGAGGAGACCGCCCCAGTCAAACTACCCACCAGACACTGTCTCTATACCGGATAACGGTATTAGATTAGAACACTAATGTTTAAAGGGTGGTATTTCAAGGGTGGCTCCAATTAAACTAGCGTTTAAAATTCATAGCCTCCCACCTATCCTACACAGTAAAAATCAACATTCAGTATCAAGCTATAGTAAAGGTTCACGGGGTCTTTCCGTCTTGCCGCGGGTACACTGCATCTTCACAGCGATTTCAATTTCACTGAGTCCTAGGTGGAGACAGCCTGGCCATCATTACGCCATTCGTGCAGGTCGGAACTTACCCGACAAGGAATTTCGCTACCTTAGGACCGTTATAGTTACGGCCGCCGTTTACCGGGGCTTCAGTTCAGAGCTTTAGGTTTCCCTTAACCCCTTCGATTAACCTTCCGGCACCGGGCAGGCGTCACACCGTATACTTCCACTTTCATGTTTGCACAGTGCTGTGTTTTTAATAAACAGTTGCAGCCAGCTGGTATCTTAGACTGAATTCAGCATTAGGAGTAAAATCCTGTTACCTACATTTCAGTGTGCCTTCTCCCGAAGTTACGGCACTATTTTGCCTAGTTCCTTCACCTAGGTTCTCTCAAGCGCCTTAGTATTCTCTACCTAACTACCTGTGTCGGTTTGAGGTACGATTTAATATTACCTGATGCTTAGAGGCTTTTCTTGGAAGTGTGGTATAGATTACTTCGTTACCGTAATAACTCGTCATCACGCCTCAGATTAAAAAAGACCGGATTTGCCTAATCTTTATACCTACACGCTTAAACCAGGAAAACCGTCTCCTGGATAATTTAACCTACTCCGTCCCCCCTTCGCAGTAATATCAAGCACAGGAATATTAACCTGTTTCCCATCGATTACGCCTTTCGACCTCACCTTAGGGGTCGGCTTACCCTGCCCCGATTACCGTTGGACAGGAAACCTTAGTTTTTCGGCGAACAAGTTTTTCACTTGTTTTATCGTTACTCATGTCAGCATTCGCACTTCTGATTCCTCCAATGCACTTCACAATACATCTTCAATGGTTTACAGAACGCTCCCCTACCCAGCAAAAAAATATATCTTCTTATTTGCTGTCGCAGCTTCGGTGTATAATTTAGCCCCGTTAAATCTTCCGCGCAGGCCGACTCGACCAGTGAGCTATTACGCTATCTTTAAATGATGGCTGCTTCTAAGCCAACATCCTGGCTGTTTATGCCTTCCCACATCGTTTCCCACTTAATTATAACTTAGGGACCTTAGCTGGCGATCTGGGTTGTTTCCCTCTCCACAACGAACGTTAGCACCC
This sequence comes from Buchnera aphidicola (Formosaphis micheliae), assembly GCF_039403185.1. Lineage (NCBI taxonomy): Bacteria > Pseudomonadati > Pseudomonadota > Gammaproteobacteria > Enterobacterales > Erwiniaceae > Buchnera > Buchnera aphidicola. The sequence continues at coordinate 465,703 of NZ_CP135047.1, forward strand.
GCTGTGTGTCTCCCGTGATAACATTCTATAGTATTCGGAGTTTGCATCGGTTTGGTAAGCCGGGATGGCCCCCTAGTCGAAACAGTGCTCTACCCCTACAGATGAATTCACGAGGCGCTACCTAAATAGCTTTCGGGGAGAACCAGCTATCTCCCGGTTTGATTGGCCTTTCACCCCTAGCCATAGGTCATCCGCTGATTTTTCAACATCAGTCGGTTCGGTCCTCCAGTTAGTTTTACCTAACCTTCAACCTGCCCGTGGCTAGATCACCGGGTTTCGGGTCTGTATCCTGAAACTTAACGCCTATTTAGGACTCGGTTTCCCTTCGGCTCCCCTATACGGTTAACCTTGCTACAGAATACAAGTCGCTGACCCATTATACAAAAGGTACGCAGTCACTCTTTTAAATAATTTAAAAAAAGCTCCTACTGCTTGTACGTATATGGTTTCAGGTTCTATTTCACTCCCCTAACCGGGGTTCTTTTCGCCTTTCCCTTACGGTACTAGTTCACTATCGGTCAGTTAGGAGTATTTAGCCTTAGAGGATGGTCCCCCTATATTCAAACAGGATTTCTCGTGTCCCGCTCTACTTGTTGAACTCACAAAAAAATTTTTTTAATATACTGGGCTATCACCATGTACCGCTATTTTTTCCAAAATATTCTACTTAAAATTAATTTGATTCTAGTTCTAGGCTGCTCCCCTTTCGCTCGCCACTACTTAGGGAATCTCGGTTGATTTCTTTTCCTCGAGGTACTTAGATGTTTCAGTTCTCTCGGTTTGCTTTATTAATCTATAGATTCAATTAATAATGATACAATTATGTACCGGGTTTCCCCATTCGGATATCGTCAGCTATAACGTGTCATATCAACTTACCGACGCTTTTCGCAGATTAGCACGTCCTTCATCGCCTCTAACTGCCAAGGCATCCACCATATACGCTTATTTGCTTAACCTTACAACCCACAGATGTCTTAATTATAAGATTTTGAACTTATTTTCCAAATTTTTAAAGAACTTTATTCATAATTTATTTTTATATCAAAACCAAATTAAGAATAACATATAAATAAAATATAGTACAGAAATAATTTATTTTTTTTGGTGTCCCCTAGGGGATTTGAACCCCTGTTGCCGCCGTGAAAGGGCGATGTCCTAGACCTCTAGACGAAGAGGACTAAAAATTAAAATATAGTACACCATATAATATTATATATCTCTATGTTACAGAACAAGTTAAAAGAGTCAAGTTTTTTTTATTAATTTTATTACTTTAATATAAGTTTAAACTGCAAAATACAAACAAATATCTCAATATATATTATCTCAATAAATACATCCAAAATAAAAAACATTTACTTACTTTTTATATTTTATTTTTATTACATCAATAACCGAATTTATATCAGGTAACTTACCAAACCAAAGAAAAAAAGAATATGCAGCTTGTATTACTAACATACCTATTCCGTCAGAAATACCTGCTGATCCTATTTTTTTACACCACCGTAAAAATGGAGTTAAATTTAATTGATAATACATATCATAACAATATGTTGTAGGACAAATAATTTTTTCTGGTAAAATAGGTAATGTATTCTGTAATCCACTAGATGTAGCATTAATAATTAAATTAAAATGAATTTTATGTAACTCATTATTAGTAATCAATATAATATTTCCAAAAATTTTAAATTTATCTACTATGTTTCTTGCTTTATCCATATTTCTATTAGTAATAAAAATAGAACAATTTAATGACAATAAAGATAATATTATACCTCTTGCAGCACCACCTGCACCAACTAATAATATGACATCATTTTTTTTAATAAATCGTAATCTTTTTAAATCTTTTATTAAACCTATACCGTCAGTATTATCTCCTAATAATTTACCATTCTGTAATTTTTTTATAGTATTTACTGATCCTGAAATTTTTGCTCTTTTTGTTAAAATATCACATATATTGACCACTTCTTCTTTAAATGGTACAGTAATATTACATCCCATCCCACCTTGAGAAAAAAAAAATTTAAATATGATGTTAACTTACCTATAGGAACTAAAATAGCAATATAATTACTTTCTATTCCAATTTGTTTATAAAATAAACTATGAATTTTAGGCGATTGAGTATGATGAATAGGATTACCAAAAACTGCATATCTACTTTGTTTTATTATTTTCATAATAGTAATTACCTAATGAATATTTATAATATATCTAAAAAATATATTTAAATTTAAAATATAAACATTTAATAAATAATATTGATTAAATATAATTAAAAAAATAATAAAATATCTATTTATTATTTTAAAAAATATAAAAAATAATAAATTAATGTAATATAGACGAATTACTGACGTTAAATAATAAGTGTTCTAATTTATTATAAGCATCTTCACAACTAGGTATATTAAATAATACCATTAATACTACCCACTTCAGTTCTTCTATATTAATTTTTTGTATTTCAAGCGCCATTATACGTTCTATAACAATTTCTCTTGTTTCTATATTTAATACTTGTAAATGTTCTAAAAATAACAAAAAACCTTGACAATCAACATTCAATCGTTGCAATTCTTCTTCAGTATAAATTCTTATTGGTAATGGATTAGATAATACAGATACCGAAAACACTGATTTAATTTGATAATCAGCTAATTTTTTTAACCAAATTAACGCATTATAAATATCTTTTTTTTGAAATCCAATATCAAATAAATCATTTGCTAATCTATCATGATCAATAAAAACCTCTATAGCACTATGAATATACGTTTCAAATAAATATATTAATACGTCAAACATTATATCCTCTATTAAATATTTCTTATATAATATTATATATAACATTATAATATACATAAAAAATGCTAATTTAAATATATCTAATAAATATTAGTAATTAGTTCAGATTAATTTATACAAAAACTTCTATATATAATAAAAAATTAGTAAATTTAAAAAAATATATATATTTAAATAATATTATATATTAAAGTATATCAATTTTAATTTAATAAAATAAAATTCTATACATTTTTTATATAAAAAAACAACTAAATTAATGAAAATAAAATTATTACAAATATAAAAAATATAATTAATATAAAAAGATATGAATTATTTTAAAAATCAATATAATAAAATTTATATTACATTATCATACTAAAAATATAATAAATTATGACTATTTTAAAAATACTAAAATATCCCAATGTAAAATTAAGAAAAATCGCAAAACCAGTAAAAAAAATAAATAAAAAAATTCAAAATATAGTAAACGATATGTTTGACACAATGTACCATGAAGATGGAATTGGTTTGGCAGCAACTCAAATTGATATTCCATTACAAATAATTGTAATCAGTAAAATTACTGAAAAAAATAATCCTTTAGTCCTAATAAATCCAAAAATTATAAATCAATACGGAGAAAAAAAAGTAGAAGAAGGTTGTTTATCTTTACCAAAACAATATGCAATTATAAATCGATATGAATTTATTAAAATACAATATTTAGATTATTACGGAACCCATAATATAATCGAAACAAATTCTCTTTTATCTATATGTATTCAACATGAAATGGATCATCTTATTGGAAAATTGTTTATTGATTATCTATCTACACTTAAAAAAAACATCATTATAAAAAAAATCAAAAAAATGGCTAAAAAAAATGAATTACTATCTAGAAAATACATATAATAAAATAAATTCATCACTTAAAATTATTTTTGCTGGTACACCTAACTTTGCAGCACAACATTTACATGCTTTATTATCTTTAAACTACAATGTCATTGCTATATTAACTCAACCAGATCGCCCTTCTAACAGAGGTCAAAAAATTAATTCATCTCCAGTTAAAATAATTGCTAAAAATTATTCTATCCCTATACTACAACCTACTTTACTAGATTCCACTAAAATAATAAATCAATTAAATCAATTTCAAGCTGATATTATGTTAGTTATAGCTTACGGACTTATTATACCAGAAAAAATTTTAAATTTATTTCCATTAGGTTGTATCAATGTACATGCCTCTTTGCTTCCTCGTTGGAGAGGTCCAGCTCCAATTCAATGGACAATTATAAATGGAGATAAAGAAACTGGAATTAGCATAATTAAAATGAATAAAGGTATCGATACAGGAGACATTTTATATGCTATGAATTGTACTGTCTCATCTAATGATACTTATACAAGCTTAGAAAAAAAACTAATATTAATTGGAATAAAAGCAATATTAATTGTATTAAATAGATATAATAAAGAAAAAAATATACTTATTAAACAAAATAATATAAATAGTACCTATGCTTCCAAAATAAACAAAAAACAAGCAAAACTCGACTGGTATTGCCCTGCAAAAAAATTAGAACGATTAGTTAGAGCATTCCAACCTTGGCCAATAGCTTTTTTTTCTATTAAAGATATTTTAATTAAAGTTTGGAATGCAAATGTGATACATCATAATATAAATACAAAAAAAAAAATTGGAGAAATTATATCTGCTGACAGAAAAGGATTACAAATTAATACTATACAAGGTATACTAAATATAACAAAAATACAAATACCAAACAAAAAAATAATGACTGTTCAAGAATTTTTAAATTCTAAAAAAAATAGTTTATTATTCGATACAACTTAATACGTTATAAAAAATAAATATTAATATATTTTATATTAAACCGTTATATATTTTATGCCATCAATAATACATAAAAATAATATTTATATATTAAACAATACTATAGTTATACAACATTTAACATAAAATACTATTATATTATATTAATATGTTAATATTTAACCTAAATATTAGACAATGTATTAAATATTTTATCTAATTATTAATTAACAAAAATTATACTAATTACATAAAAAATATAGTAATAATTATATTATAATAATAACTATATTAAACTCATATTTATTCCATAAATATCATCATCTATATATTAACGACATAAATAAAATTACTTAATTTCGTAAATAATATCAAAACACTTATTAAAAATAATTTTTTATTGCATTAATTTTAAAAATATTATATCTCACGATATAAATTTATATTGTTACTAAAAAATATATATTAAAAAATAAATAAAATAAAATATTTTTTTTGTTTACCTCATATTTAACATCATTGGATTCTTTTCAATAAAAAAATATTTTTTATGTTACTATCACATATAATAAGTAACCTAATAATTTTATATATAACACATAGAGATCATTAATACGTGAATAACGTTAATAAAATTAAGTTAATTAAAACATATTAAAAAATATAAACTATCAAATAATTTATTTATAAAACAGAACGGCAATATATGCCGTTTGTTTATTGTAATAAGCAAAAAAAATATTTTTTATTTTCATAAAAAATATATTTACTTTTTTTCTATTTTTAACACATTATTTTTCAATCTATCAACAAATTGCATATAAGCAAGAGGAGCATTATCTCCTTTTCTAAAACCACATCTTAAAATTCTAATATAACCACCAGAACGATTAATAAAGTAAGGCGCAATATCTGTAAATAATTTTGAGACTATCTCATTATTTCTAATTTTAGAAAAAATTAATCTACGATTACCAACATTATCTATTTTAGCTCTAGTAACAAAAGGTTCTACTATACGACGTAATTCTTTTGCTTTAGCAACAGTTGTTTTAATTAATTCATAACGTAATAATGTACAAATCATATTCTTAAACATTAATTTAGTATGATCTGAATTTCTATTTAATCGACGACCAATTTTTCTATGACGCATTATACTCTCCTAACACACAAAATAATACAAAAAATCATATTACATTAATCATCTAAAATATTGTCTGGAGGCCAATTTTCTAAACGCATACCTAAAGATAGATCTCTAGCTGCTAAAACATCTTTAATTTCAGTTAAAGATTTTTTACCTAAATTAGGCGTTTTTAATAATTCAACTTCTGTTTTTTGTACTAAATCACCAATAAAATGAAGATTTTCAGCTTTCAAACAATTTGCTGAACGAACAGTTAATTCTAAATCATCAACTGGACGTAACAAAATTGGTTCAAATTTAGGTTTTTCTTCTTTTAATACTAGTTCCTTATTTGTATCACTTAAATCAACAAACGCTTCTAACTGTTCTGACAAAATAGTAGCAGCACGTCGAATAGCTTCCTCTGGATCAATAGTACCATTAGTCTCCATTTCAATAATTAATTTATCTAAATCAGTTCTCTGTTCTACACGAGCAGCTTCAACATTATATACAATTCTATCAATAGGACTATAACAAGCATCTAAAAATAACTTACCAATAAAACGATTATTATCTTCTAAAGATATTCTATTTATTGCTGGTACATATCCTCGTCCACGTTGTACTGTAATTCGCATACTAATAACAGCTGTCTCATCAGTTAAATTACAAATAACATGTTCAGAATTTACTATTTCAACATCGGAAGTATGAATAATATCTGATGCCATCACTGGACCTATCCCAGATTTATGTAAATTTAATATTACTTGATCTTTATCAAATAACTTAATTGCTAAACCTTTTAAATTTAATAAAATCTCTAAGATATCTTCTTGAACTCCTTCTTTTGTACTATATTCATGTAAAATACCATCAATCTCTACTTCTGTTACCGCGCATCCAGGCATAGAAGACAGTAATATTCTACGTAATGCATTTCCCAAAGTATGACCAAATCCACGTTCTAATGGTTCTAAAACTATCTTTACATGAGTAGAACTAATTTGTTGAACATTAACTAGACGCGGTTTTAAAAAATTCATTACAGAACTCTGCATGCTCTCCTCTTAAATTATCTATAATAACTTTATTTAGAATAAAGTTCGACTATCAAATGTTCATTAATTTCTGCAGATAAATCATCTCGTTCTGGATAACTCTTAAATATTCCTTCCATTTTATCACTATTAACTTCTAACCAACGTGATTTTTCCCTTTGTCCAGATAAATCCAATGCAGCTTTAATACGAGATTGATTTTTGCATTTTTCTCGAACATTAATTCGATCATTAGATGACAATTGATAAGAAGGAATATTAACAACTTTATCATTTACCAAAATAGATTTATGATTAATTAACTGACGAGCTTCAGATCGCGTGGAACCAAAACCCATTCTATAAACAACATTATCTAATCTATTCTCTAATAATCGTAATAAATTCTCACCTGTATTACCTTTCATACGCATAGCTAATGTATAATAATTCCTAAATTGACGTTCTAATATACCATATAAACGACGAACCTTTTGTTTTTCTCTTAATTGAATTCCATAATCAGACAATCGAGGTTTACGATTTCCATGTTGACCTGGCAATTGTTCTATCTTACATTTTGTCTCAATAGCACGTACACCTGATTTTAAAAATAAATCACTACCCTCACGACGACATAATTTTAATTTAGGTCCTAAATATTTGGACATTTTATTTATTTCCTCTATATACATATTTTTTGATTATACTCGACGTTTTTTTGGAGAACGACAACCATTATGAGGTATAGGAGTAATATCAGTAATATTCGTAATACGAAAACCAGCAGAATTCAAAGCTCTAATAGTTGACTCTCTTCCAGGACCTGGTCCTTTTACCATAACTTCTAAATTTTTTATTCCATATTCTTTAACTTTTTCAGAACAACGTTCAGCAGCAACTTGAGCTGCAAATGGAGTAGATTTTCTCGATCCTCTAAAACCTGAACCTCCAGATGTAGCCCAACCTAAAACATTTCCGAGCCTATCTGTAATTGTCACTATAGTATTATTAAATGAAGCATGAATATGAGCGACCCCATCTAATACCTGTTTTTTAATACGTTTCTTAGAACGAATTGAATTCTTTAACATTATTAATAAAATTCCTTTTGTTATATTATTTTTTTATCGCCTTACGCGGACCTTTTCTAGTACGAGCATTTGTTTTAGTTCTTTGACCTCTTACAGGTAAACCTTTTCGATGTCGTATACCTCTATAACATCCTAAATCCATTAATCTTTTTATATTTAAAGTAGTTTCTCTCCGTAAATCACCTTCAACTATATATTTACTAACTTGATTACGTATTAATTCTATTTCTAATTCATTTAAATTTTTTACTTTAACGTTTTCTTTTATATTAGTAATAGAACATATTAATTTAGAACGAGTTTTTCCAATACCGTATATCATTAATAATGCAATAACAACATGTTTATGATCAGGAATATTAATGCCTGCAATACGAGCCACTATTTACTACTCCTATAGATTTATAATATTTTTTTAACAATATATATATATATATATATATATATAAACTTATATAGTTTATATACTTATTAATATATTTAATTCTTAAAAACCTAAGTAAACAATTGTCATTTAACCTTGACGCTGTTTATGTTTTAATTCATTTGAACAAATTACCCGAACAACATTATTTCTTTTAACAATTTTACAATTACGACATAACCTTTTAACTGAAGTTCTTACTTTCATTTAATTCTCCAAAAAATATTAATTATCTATGAATATCTTTCATACTTAATTTAGATTTCTTTAATAAAGATTCATATTGCATAGACATTATTAGTGTTTGTATATGAGATATAAAATCCATAACAACTATTACGACAATTAATAAAGACGTACCTCCAAAATGAAATGGTATATGCATAGTAATCTTCATTAATTCTGGAATCAAACAAATAAAAGTAATGTACAAAGATCCAATTAACGTTAAACGTAGCATAATCGTATTAATATACTTAGATGTTTTTTCTCCTGGTCTAATACCAAGAATAAAAGCACCTGTTTTCTTTAAGTTTTCTGCCGTTTCTCTCGAATTAAAAACTAAATTAGTATAAAAAAAACAGAAAAAAATAATTGCACAAGCATAAATTAAAATGTATAAAAATGTACCAGGCTGTAAATACTCTATTACTTTTTTAAATACATTCCATTTACTATCCCTTCCAAACCAAGTTAAAATAGTTACAAAGAATAACACTACACTAGATGCAAATATAGAAGGCATTACACCTGACATGTTTATTTTTAACGGAAGATAACTACTTTGAGACATATATATTCTTTTTCTTTGCTGACGTTGAGCATAATTTACATGAATTTTTCTTTGACTACTTTCAATAAAAATTATCAAATAAATCAACGAAAGAATAAAAAAAATTACCAATAAAATAAATAAAAAATTATAATGATTTAATCTTACATATTCCAATGTACGACTAATAGAAATAGGTAACCCTGCTACTAGACCTGAAAAAATAATAATAGAAATACCATTTCCTAAACCCTGTTCAGTAATAAATTCACCTAACCACATTAAAAACATTGTACCAGTTACTAAACTAACAACTGCAAAAAAATAAAATATAAAACTAGGATTAATAATTAAAAAATGTAATCCAGGTAAAGAAGGTAACCCAATAGCTAAAAAAATAGATTGTATTATTGATAAAAACAAAGTACAACATCTAATGTATTGGTTTATAACACGTCTTCCATATTCCCCTTCTTTTTTAATTTCCATTAACTTCGGACAAATAAATGTTAATAACTGAATAATAATTGATGCTGAAATATATGGCATAATTCCTAATGAAAAAATAGATGCTCGACTTAGAGCTCCTCCAGAAAAAATATTAAACATTTCAACAATTGTAGTACCTGCTTGATGTTCCAGTAATTTAGATAATACTAATAAATTAATTCCTGGAATCGGAATAAAAGATCCAATACGAAAAATAATCAATGCTATAACAACAAAAAAAACTTTATTTTTTAATTCAGTTAATCCACTAGAATAATTCTTAAATTTTGATCCTATTTTTTTGACCATATTATATACTACTTATTCCTCTATTTTACCACCAAAAGATTCAATAACTGCACGAGCTCCTTTGGTAACACGCAGACCAGATATTGTAATTGGAGAAAAAATACTTCCTGACATAATAATTTTTACGGTGTTAATATGTTTTGCAATAATTTTTTCTGATTTTAATATATTCAAAGTAATAATTTGTTTCGAAAATTTTTCTAATGATGATAAACGTACTTCTTTTGTTAACCTTTTCTTTTTTGATACAAATCCAAATTTAGGTATTCTTCTATATAAAGGCATTTGACCTCCTTCAAAACCACGACTTATACTACTTCCTGTCCTTGATTTTTGTCCTTTATGCCCTCTGCCTGATGTTTTTCCTAAACCAGAACCAATACCTCTTCCTACTCTTTTTTTTTCTTTATGAGATTTTTTCTCTGAAATAAGATTATTTAAATACATCAATTACATTTCCTGTATTTTTAACATGTAAGACAATAGCTTAATCATACCACGTATAGCAGGTGTATCTTCACGTTCTACTGTATGCCCAATATAACGTAATCCCAAAGCAAGTAATGTAGCCTTATGTTTAGACAAACGACCTATCGAACTTTTTATTTGAGTAATTTTTATACTTTTTCCCATTTTATCTTATCCAATAAAATATTCTATACATTTATCTCTTTTTGCAGCTATCATTTCTGGAGATTTCATATTCTCTAAACCATGTATTGTAGCTTTGACTACATTAATAGGATTAGTAGAACCGTACGTTTTAGCTAATACATTACGTATACCAGCAACTTCTAATACAGCTCTCATAGCACCACCAGCAATAATACCAGTACCTTCTGATGCTGGCTTCATAAAAATACTAGAACCTGTATGAAACCCTATGACAGAATGTTGCAAAGTACCATTTTTAATTGATACATTAACCATATTCTTACGCGCTTTTTCCATTGCTTTTTGAATAGCTTCTGGTACTTCACGTGCCTTTCCGTATCCAAAACCCACTTTTCCTTTACCATCACCAACTACAGTTAAAGCTGTAAAAGAAAATATTCTACCACCTTTTACTGTTTTAGATACACGATTCACAGTAATTAACTTTTCTTTAAATTCTAAATTAACTTGTTTTACTAAATTTATCATATAAAAATTCCTTAAAAATATAATCCAAATTCACGTGCAGAATTTGCCAAATTCTTAATTCTTCCATGATATTTAAAACCAGAACGATCAAAAGAAACTTCTTTAATACCTTTACTTAATGCACGTTCAGCTATTAATTTACCAATTTCTGAAGCTCCAACTTTATTACCAGTATATACTAAATTTTTCTTAACATTTTTTTCTAACGTAGAAGCACAAACAATTGTCTTGGCATCTATAGAAGAAATTATTTGTGCATAAATATGACGAGCAGTTCTATGTACTACTAAACGTATTGCTCCTAATTTTTTTAACTTCATTCGTGTTTTATATGCTCGACGTAAACGAGCTATTTTTTTATTTTTATTGACCATCATTTTACTTCTTTTTAGCCTCTTTTAAACGTACAACTTCATTATTGTAACGAATTCCTTTACCTTTATAAGCTTCTGGTACACGATAAGAACGAAGATTAGCAGCTACTTGACCTACTAATTGTTTATCAGCACCAGTTATTATAATTTCAGTAGGAGACGTAATTTTTGCTTGAATACCATATGGTAATTTATATTTTATAGGATGTGAGTATCCCAATAACATATTGATAACAGTTTCATTAACTAACGATACACGATATCCTACTCCAATTAACTGTAATATTTTAACAAAACCACCTGTCACACCCTTAATCATCGAATAAATCAATGCTCTTGATGTACCAGCTTGCGACCAATTGTATGAATTATCTAAAACAACATTAAATATTAATATAGAATCCTTTCTTTCTATCATAACGTTTTTATGAATAATATACCTGAGTTCTCCATTTGTACCTTTTATAACAATTTTTCTACCTTTTAAATTTATCTCTACACCATCAGGAATAACAATAGGATTTTTGGCGATACGAGACATTTTATTCTCCAATTAAGAAATATAACATATAATTTCACCACCGAGACCTAATTTTCTTGCTTCTCTATCAGTAATTACACCTTTAGAAGTTGAAATAATAGCAATACCTAATCCAGATATAACAACAGGCAATTGATCTCTTTTTTTATATATACGTAAACTAGGACGACTTACCCGTTTAATTAAATCAATCACTCCTTTACCATTAAAATACTTTAAAATTATTTCTAATCTTAATTTAACTGTACCTGATAAAATAAAATCTTTAATATAACCTTCTTTTTTTAATACACGACTCATAGCAACTTTAAGTTTAGAAGAAGAAACTATTACTGATAGTTTATTAGATATTTGCCCATTACGAATACACGTTAACATATCTGAAATAGGATCTTGCATACTCATTTATTATATTCTCCTATCTATTTTAATAAATATCACTTTACCAACTTGATTTCTTTAATCCAGGAATTTCACCACGCATAGCTGCTTCTCTTAGTTTAATTCTACTTAAACCAAATTTACGTAAAAAAGCATGCGGTCGACCTGTTTGACGACAACGATTACGTTGTCTAGATGGACTAGAATCTCTTGGTAAAATTTGCAATTTTAATACTGCATTCCAACGTACATCTTTTGATTGAGTAATATCTGAAATAATATTTTTTAATTTAATACGCTTATGAAAATATTTTTCAGCCAATTTAATTCTTTTTATTTCACGTGCTTTAATTGATTCCTTAGCCATCTAACACCTTATTTACTTACGAAAAGGAAAATGAAAAGAAGATAATAAAAGATAACCTTCTTGATCAGAATGTGCTGTTGTAGTAATACTAATATTTAATCCACGAATTTTATCAATTTTGTCATAATCTATTTCTGGAAAAATAATCTGCTCACGAATACCTATATTGTAATTTCCTTGACCATCAAAAGATTTTTTAGATAACCCCCTAAAATCTCGAATACGTGGAATAACTATACTAATCAAACGATCTAAAAAATCCCATTTTCTCTTACCTCTTAATGTAACTTTACAACCAATAGGATATCCTTGACGAATTTTAAAACTAGAAATAGATTTTTTAGCTTTTGTAATTATAGGCTTTTGACCCGAAATTAAAGATAAATCTGATAATGCTCTATCTAATACTTTTTTATCAGATACTGCAACACCAATACCAATATTTAAGGTAATTTTTTCAATCTGAGGAACTTGCATAATAGTCTTATAATTACATTTACTCTTTAACGTTTTTATTACTGTACTTTTATAATAATCATATAGTCTTGACATGATCTAATTATGACTCCATATAATTTAATGTCTTTTTATTAGATTTAAAAAAACGTACTTTTTTCCCATCTTCAAACCTAAATCCTATACGATCTGCTTTATTTGTAGCTGAATTAAATATAGCAACATTAGAAACATGAATACCTAATTCTTTACTTATAATACCACCTATTTGATTTTGAGATGGATTAGATTTTTGATGTTTTTTAACTAAATTAATACCACTAATAATTACTTTATTAGATGATAAAACTTTTTTTACAACACCTGTTTTTCCCTTATCTTTGCCTGTTAATACAATTACAGTATCATTAGAACGTATTTTAGCACCCATATTATATATATTTTCCTTTTACCTTCAACAACCTAAAGTACTTCAGGAGCTAAAGAAATAATTTTCATAAACTTACTTACTCTTAATTCCCTAGTAACTGGTCCAAAAATACGAGTACCTATAGGTTGTTCTGTTGTATTATTTAAGATTACACATGCATTACTATCAAATCTAATAATAGATCCATCAGATCTTCTAATCCCTTTTTTTGTTCTTACTATAACAGCTTTCAAAACATCTCCTTGTTTTACTTTACCTCTAGGAATTGCTTCCTTAACAGCAACTTTAACAATATCTCCTATTACAGCATATCTTTTTTTTGAACCACCTAATACTTTTATACACATAGCATAACGTGCACCTGAATTATCTGCTACATTTAAAATACTTTGTTCTTGTATCATATTTATAATCCAATAATTATACAAAAATATTTATTAAAATAAATATTTATACCTTTATAAAAATTATACACTTTAATATTATTTTTTATATTTCTTATTAAAAAAACATATAATCAAATTTTATATTATCAGTTATACACACATGAAATATAATTGTTTACGAAATAGATCTTTCAACAATTTGTACTAACATCCAAGATTTTTTTTTAGATATTGGACGACATTCCCTTATCTCTATCAAATCACCTACAGAACATTGATTTTGTTCATCATGAAAATGTAATTTTGTTGTACGTTTTATAAATTTTCCATATAGAGGATGTTTGACAAAACGTTCAACAGCTACTACGGCAGATTTTTGCATTTTATTACTAATAACACGGCCTTGTAATACACGAATTTTTTTTGTCATAACCGAAACCTATTCAGATAACAACATTTTAATTTTTGCAATATTTCTACGTGATTTTTTTAGAAGATGAGATTGTTTTAATTTTCCAGAAGTAAATTGCATTCGTAAATTAAATTTTTCACGCAGTAAATTAGACAACTCCATATGTAAAAACTTATTATCCTTTTTACGTAATTCATTAATATTCATTACATCACCATTTTAGTTACAAATGTCGTTTTAATTGGTAATTTCGACGCTGCTAATTTTAATGTTTCTCTTGATAATGATTCAGATAAACCTGAAATTTCATATAAAATCTTACCAGGTTGAATTAAAGCAACCCAATACTCTACATTACCTTTTCCTTTTCCCATACGAACTTCTAATGGTTTTTGTGTAATAGGTTTATCTGGAAAAATACGTATCCACATTTTTCCTTGTTTCTTAACAGCTCGACTAATAGTAATACGAGCTGCTTCAATTTGACGAGCTGTCAATCGACCTCTTCCTATTGATTTCAAACCAAAACTACCAAAAACAACATTAGTATTAACAGATAATCCACGATTACGACCTTTATGCATTTTACGAAATTTAGTACGTTTAGGTTGCATCATATATCACAATTTCTCCTTATTTACGATGTTTACGATAATTTTTTTTAATATGAGAAAAAGGTTTATCTAAATTTTTATTTTCTATAGAAACTCCTCCTAAAATTTCTCCCTTAAACACCCATACTTTGACGCCAATAATACCGTAAGTGGTATATGCTTCAGAGGTATTATATTCAATATCTGCTCTTAATGTATGTAATGGAACACGTCCTTCACGATACCATTCTTTTCTTGCTATTTCAGCTCCTCCTAAACGTCCACTCATTTCAACCTTAATACCTTTCGCTCCATTTTTCATCGCATTTTGAACTGCTCTTTTCATTGCACGTCTAAACATTATCCTTCTTTCTAATTGAGAAGTAATATTATCAGCTATTAATTTTGCATCTAACTCTGGTTTTCTCACTTCTGCAATATTTATCTGAACTGACACACCTGTAATTTCTGAAATTGCAATTCGTAACTTTTCTACATCTTCACCTTTCTTGCCTATAACAATACCAGGACGAGCTGTATAAATTGTTATACGTACATTTTTAGTAGGTCGTTCAATAACAATACGTGATACAGACGCTTTTATTAATTCTTTTTTTAAAAATTGTCGAATTTTAAAATCACTGTCTAAATTATTAGCAAAATTTTTACTATTTGAAAACCATACAGAATTCCATGATTTTACGATACCTAAACGCATACCATTAGGATGTACTTTTTGACCCATTACTTATTTATCCCCATAATATTAACAATCCGACATAACTACAGTAATATGACTGGTACGTTTTAAAATTCTATCGGCACGACCTTTAGCACGTGGCATCATGCGTTTTATAGTTGGACCGTCGTTAACAAAAATTTTTTTTATTATTAAGTCATCAATATCGAGCCCATTATTATGTTCAGCATTTGCTATTGCCGATTCTACAACTTTTTTCACTAAAACAGCTGATTTTTTATTCAAATATATTAATTTTTCTAAAGCAATTTGTACTTTTTTTCCTCGAATTAAATCCACAACTAAACGTATTTTTTGAGCAGAAGAACGTGCTTGACAATACTTAGCTATAATTTCCATTTATTCCTCTTATTTTATAAATTAACGTTTTTTAATCTTTCTATCAGCAATGTGTCCTTTATAAGTACGTGTTACTGCAAATTCTCCTAACTTATGACCTACCATATCCTCAGTAATAAAAACGGGAATATGATGCCGTCCATTATGTATTGCTATAGTAAAACCTATCATACTTGGAAAAATAGTAGAACGACGAGACCAAGTACGTAAAGGTTTTTTATCATTTGTTCTAATAGCTTTCTCTATTTTTTTAAATAAACTCAAATCAATAAAAGGACCTTTTTTAAGAGAACGTGGCATAGTTTATCCTTAAATATTACTTCTTATTATGACTATGTAAAATAAATCGATCAGTGCGTTTATTTCTTCTTGTTTTTTTACCTTTAGTTTGTATTCCCCATGGAGTTACTGGATGTTTCCCAAAATTTCTACCTTCACCACCTCCATGCGGATGATCTACAGGATTCATAGCCGTTCCCCTTACAGTGGGTCTAATACCTCTCCAACGAGATACTCCGGCTTTTCCAAATCTCATAAGCATATGTTCTTCATTTCCAACTATACCAATAGTTGCTTTACAATTCCCTAAAATTTTTCTAATTTCTCCAGATCTTAATCTTATAGAAACATATAATCCTTCACTAGCTACTATTTGTACATAACTACCTGCTGAACGAGCGATTTGACCTCCTTTTCCTGGTTTTATTTCTACATTATGAACTGTTGTACCTATTGGTATACATTTTAATGGTAAAGAATTACCTATTTTAATTGATGCACCTATACCAGAAAAAATTAAGTCACCTACAGATAAACCTTTAGGTGATAAAATATAATTTCTTTTTCCGTCTTTATACAATACCAATGCAATATTAGCTGAACGATTTGGATCATATTCTATACGCTCTATTTTAGCTGGTATTCCATCTTTACTTCTTTTAAAATCAATTATCCTGTATGCTTGTTTACAACCACCTCCAATATGACGTGTAGTAATTCGACCATCATTATTTCTACCACCTGTTTTAGTTTTTTTTTTTGTTAATAAAGAATATGATTTACCTTTAAATAAATCTTTATTAACTAATTTAATCATATGACGACGACCAGGAGATGTTGGTTTACATTTTATAATAGTCATACTATTTATAATTTCCTCTAAACTGAATCTATATTACTAATTGAATCTAAATTATGACCTTTTTTTAAAGTAATATATGCTTTTTTCCAATTATTCTTTTTTATAACTTTATGATTTTTTATTTTCTTTTTGCCTTTAACTAATAAAGTATTAATAGATAATACTTCTACTTTTAATAGATTTTGTATTGCATGTTTTATAATTAATTTATTAGTATCACGTTTAACTTTAAATATTATAGTATTAGATTCTTTTAAACAAAAAGAAGATTTTTCTGATACTTTAGGAGCTAATAATATATCAAACAAATAATCTTGATTAATCATAAAAAACATTCCTCAATTTTTCTAATTGCTGTAGAAGTAATTATAACCTTTTCAAAAGAAATTAAACGAACTGGATTTATAGAACTCACATCACATACATCAACTTTATATAAATTACGAGCAGCAAGTAATAAATTATTATCTATTCCTTTAGTAATAATTAAGACTTGTTTTACATTTATAGATTTTAATTTATTAATTAACAATTTCGTTTTAGGTAGTTCTAAAAAAAAATTTTTAAAAACAATAATTCTATTTTGACGCAATAATTCGGAAAATATACTTTGTATAGCACCACGATACATTTTACGATTAACTTTTTGAACATAACTTTTTGGTTTAGCTGCAAAAGTTACTCCACCTGATCGCCACAATGGACTTCTTATTGAACCAACCCTAGCACGTCCCGTACCTTTCTGTCGCCATGGTTTTTTACCAGATCCAGACACTTCTGCTCGACTTTTCTGTGCTCGTGTTCCTTGTCGAGCACAAGATTGATACGACATGACTACTTGATGGACAAGAGCTTTATTAAAATGTTGATTAAACATTTCTTGAGATAAATTAAACTCAACTAACTCATCCTGAAGCAATAGTTTCATATAATAATTATCCCCTTAATACTTTAACAGCTGGTTTAATAATAAGATTACCACCAATTGAACCTGGTACAGAACCTTTAACTAACAATAAATTCTGATTGATATCAACTTTCACAATCTTTAAACTCTGAATTGTTATTTTAGAATTACCCAGATGCCCTGCCATTTTTTTTCCCTTAAAAACTCGACCTGGAGTTTGGTTTTGACCAATTGAACCAGGCGCACGATGTGATAAAGAATTACCATGACTAAAATCCTGAGTTCTAAAATTCCATCTTTTTACCGTACCACTAAAACCCTTTCCTTTGGAAATTCCTGTAATATCAACTTTATTTATATTAGTAAAAAAATTTACATTAATAGTTTCACCAACTTTGAATTCTTGATTATTATTGATACGAAATTCCCATAAACCACGACCAGCTACTACTCCTGCTTTTATGAAATGTCCAGATTCAGGCTTTTTTAATTTATTTAACCGTTTATTTCCGGTTGTTACTTGAATAGCATTATATAAATTATTTTTTATAGTTTTCACCTGAGTAATTCTATTTTCATGTACTTCAATAACGGTAACTGGAATAGAATCTCCTTCTTGATTAAAAATTCGTGTCATACCAATTTTTTTACCCACTAAACCTAACATTATTTACACCACTTAATAATTTAATTTCTAATTAACCTAGGCTAATCTGAACATCCACACCAGCCGCAAGATCTAAACGCATTAAAGCATCAACTGTTTTTTCAGTAGGTTCTACTATATCTATTAATCTTTTATGTGTACGTATTTCATATTGATCACGTGCATCTTTGTTTACATGCGGAGATATTAAAATAGTAAAACGTTCTTTACGTGTAGGTAGTGGTATAGGACCACGTACTTGTGCTCCAGTTCTTTTTGCAGTGTCAACTATTTCAGCAGTTGATTGATCTATTAATCGGTGATCAAACGCTTTAAGACGAATACGTATTCTTTGGTTCTGCATTAGTCAGAACTCCATTTATGTAAAAAACTAAAAAACACTTACTTACCATATTGAAAAAGTAAGTTAGCGTAATTAATTAAATTTATTACTCCTAATTTAGGAGAATTTAAAATCCTTAAACGATCATTATATATTAAAATAACATTACTTTTATAATAAAAATATTAATTAATATTGTTTATAAGGAGGGTATATTTAACATTAGAAAAACATGATAAATTATATTATTTTTTATAAAAAAAATCAATTTTACTTTATTAATAAATAACTAAAATATATAATAATAACTAAAAAATTTATTTATTACCCTTTTATTTTATATACTAATTATACATAATGATATTATTTATTAAAATAATTTAAATTCATTTAAAATATTATGTTTTTTTAAGAAAGAGCATCAGCGGCTCTTCCTTAAATATAATTCAAAAAAAATTAATTTATTGTTTAATTATATTATATAAAAAATTATCAAATAATTTTAACAACTACTCCAGCTCCTACTGTACGACCACCTTCACGAATAGCAAAACGTAATCCATCAGACATAGCAACAGGATGAATTAATGACACTACCATTTTAATATTATCTCCAGGCATAACCATTTCAACATTTGGAGGTAACTCTATCAAACCTGTGACATCTGTTGTTCTAAAATAAAATTGAGGACGATAACCTTTAAAAAAAGGAGTATGACGACCACCTTCTTCTTTCGATAAAACATATACTTCTGCTTCAAATTTCATATGAGGATGAATAGTACCAGGCTTGGCTAAAACTTGACCTCTCTCTATATCTTCTCGTTTAGTTCCTCTTAATAATACACCTACATTTTCACCAGCTCTTCCTTCATCTAATAATTTCCTAAACATTTCTACACCAGTACAAGTGGTTTTAATCGTATTTCTTATTCCTACAATTTCTACTTCTTCACCGACTTTTATTACACCTTGTTCAACACGCCCAGTAACAACTGTACCACGTCCAGAAATAGAAAATACATCTTCAATAGGTAATAAAAATGATTTCTCAATAGATCTTTTTGGTTCTGGAATATAACGATCTAATAATTCTGACAATTCAATGATTTTTTCTTCCCATTCTTGAACACCTTCTAATGCTTTTAATGCTGATCCTCTAATAATAGGCGTATCATCTCCTGGAAAATTATACTGAGTTAATAAATCTCTTACTTCCATTTCTACTAATTCTAGCAATTCTTCATCATCAACCATATCGCATTTATTTAAAAATACAATAATATATGGTACACCAACTTGTCTTCCTAACAAAATATGTTCACGTGTTTGAGGCATTGGACCATCACTAGCTGCTACTACTAAAATTGCTCCATCCATTTGAGCAGCTCCTGTTATCATATTTTTTATATAATCAGCATGTCCTGGACAATCAACATGAGCATAATGTCTATTACGAGTATCATATTCTACATGAGAAGTATTAATAGTAATACCTCTTGCTTTTTCTTCAGGAGCATTATCTATCTGATCAAATGCACGAGGAGATCCACCATATTTTTTTGCTAAAACAGTTGTAATAGCTGCTGTCAAAGTGGTTTTTCCATGATCAACATGTCCAATTGTACCTACATTTATATGAGGTTTGGAACGTTCAAACTTTTCTTTTGACATAAATTTATAATCCTACTCAAAATAAAATACATGGTAAAAATTTATTTTTCTTTAGAAAAAATGATATCTTTCGCAATAGATATAGGAGCTTCTGAATATTTTAAAAATTCCATAGAATAAGATGCTCTTCCTTGACTTTGTGAACGTAAACCAGTAGCATAACCAAACATTTCAGATAACGGTACTTGAGCACATATTACTTTAAAATTAACATTATTTTCCATACCTTCAATAATGCCTCTTCTACGATTTAAATCACCGATAACATCTCCCATATAATCATCTGGCGTTTCAACCTCTACTTTCATAATAGGTTCTAATAACACAGGATTAGCTTGTTTAAAAGCACTTTTGAAAGCCATGGATGCTGCTAATTTAAAAGCAATTTCAGAAGAATCTACATCATGATAAGAACCAAAATGTAAACGAACTCCTACGTTAACTACTGGATACCCAGCTAATGGACCAAATTTTAATTGTTCTTGAATACCTTTATCTATAGCAGAAATATATTCTCCTGGAATAACTCCACCTTTAATGTCGTTAATAAAACTATAATTCTCTCCATTGATATCTAACGGAAATAAATCAATTACTACATGTCCATATTGACCTCTTCCTCCTGATTGTTTTATATGTTTTCCTTCTATATTTTTTACTATTTTACGTATTGTTTCCCTATAAGCTACCTGAGGAGTACCCACATTACCATCAACATTAAATTCTCGTTTCATACGATCTACAATAATTTCTAAATGCAATTCTCCCATACCAGAAATAATTGTTTGATTAGACTCTGAGTCAGTCCATACTCTAAAAGAAGGATCTTCTTTTGCTAATCGACTCAAAGCTAATCCCATTTTTTCTTGATCACTTTTAGTTTTAGGTTCTACTGCAATCGATATAACTGGTTCAGGAAACTCCATTCGTTCTAAAATAATATTATGATTTTTATCACACAAAGTATCACCAGTAGTTACATTTTTTAAACCAATTGCAGCTGCAATATCCCCAGCTCTTACTTCTTTTATTTCTTCACGTTTATTTGCATGCATTTGTACAATCCTACCAAATCTCTCTTTTTGAGACTTAACAGAATTAAATACAGTATCTCCAGATTTTACTACACCAGAATATACTCTAAAAAAGGTTAAGTTTCCAACAAAAGGATCAGTTGCAATTTTAAAAGCTAAAGCAGAAAAAGGTGCATTGTCATATGATGAAATTTTATCATCATTTTTCAATTGATTTTTATTTAATAAAGAAGTATTAATTAATTTTACATCAATAGGTGAAGGTAAGTATTCAACAACAGCATCGAGTAAAGTTTGCACTCCTTTATTTTTAAAAGATGAACCACAAGTAATGAGCACAATTTCATTTTTTAATACTCTATGTCTCAAAGCACATTTAATCTCTTCTTCGCTTAATTTTTCTCCATTTAAATATTTATCCATAATATCTTCATTAGCTTCTGCAGCAAATTCAACTAAATTTTGATACCATTTTTGAGATAACTCTATCATATCGTTAGGAATATCCACATAAGTAAAGGTTACTCCTTGATCATCGTTATTCCAATATACTGCTTTCATTTTTATTAAATCAATTATACCTGAGAAATTATTTTCACAACCTATAGCTAATTGAATTGGAACTGGGCTAATATTAAAACGATTTTTAATTTGTTTTACTACTTTTAAAAAATTTGCTCCTATACGATCCATTTTATTTATAAAAGCAATCCTAGGAACTTTATATTTATTAGCTTGACGCCAAACAGTTTCAGATTGAGATTGAACTCCCCCTACTGCACAATACACCATAATCACACCATCTAGAATACGCATAGAACGTTCTACTTCTATTGTAAAATCTACATGTCCTGGTGTATCAATAATGTTAATTCTATGTGCATCAAACTGATTAGCCATTCCTGACCAAAAAGTTGTTGTTGCAGCAGAAGTAATAGTAATACCTCTTTCTTGTTCTTGTTCCATCCAATCCATTGTTGCAGCTCCATCATGCACCTCACCGATTTTGTGATTAATTCCTGTATAAAATAAAATACGTTCCGTAGTCGTCGTTTTTCCAGCATCTATATGAGCACTAATACCAATATTTCTGTAATTTACAATCGGTGTAATACGAGCCATTTTATCCTTCTTATCTTAATCTATTTTAAATATCTTTGCATATATACAACCTCAGATACCAACTAAATTGACTAATCATGAATACAAATAATAATTATAGAAAATACTGTTATAGTAATTTTACCAACGATAATGAGCAAACGCTTTATTAGCTTCTGCTACCTTATGAACTTCTTCTTTTTTTCTTACTGCATTACCTTTTTTTCCAATGGCATCGTAAAGTTCATTAGCTAACCTAAGAGCCATTGATTTATCTAATCTTTTACGTGCTGATTCTATAATCCAACGCATAGCTAAAGCATTTTTTCTAACAGGACGTACTTCAATAGGTACTTGATAAGTAGAACCGCCAACACGACGAGATTTAACTTCTACACTAGGACAAACATTCTCTAAAGCAAGATTAAAAATTTCAATCTCAGATTTATCCATACGTTTAGACAAAATATTTAATGCTGTATAAACAATAACTTCAGCAATAGATTTTTTTCCATCTACCATTAATATATTAATAAATTTAGCCAACATTTCAGATGAAAATTTTGGTTCTGGTAAAACTTTACGATAACCTATTACTCTACGACGAGGCATAAAATACTCCATTTTTGTAAAAAACTACTAAATAAATAATTAAAATACTAATTCTTATTAATAAAAAGAATAAAAAATTATACTTTAGATTTTTTTACTCCATATTTAGAACGACCTTGTTTTCTATTTTTTACACCAGCGCAATCTAAAGAACCTCTAATAATATGATAACGTACTCCAGGTAAATCTTTTACTCGCCCCCCTCTAATCAGAACTACAGAATGTTCTTGTAAATTATGACCTTCTCCACCAACATACGCTGTCACTTCGAAACCATTAGTTAATCTTACTCTACATACTTTTCTTAAAGCTGAATTTGGTTTTTTTGGCGTAGTAGTATATACACGCATACATACCCCTCTCTTCTGAGGACAACTATTTAATGCTGGTACATTACTTTTAGTCGTTTTAGATACGCGAGGTTTCCGGACCAATTGATTAACTGTGGCCATAAAACATACTCCTATTAAAAATATTATAAATTATTTTTCCAAAAAAAAATAAATTGAATATATGACATGTATAGAATTTCAAGGATAGATTAGATTTAACCATGAAAAAATTACTGACTTGTTATATTAATATTTTTACCAATTCATCTGCTGTTTATTTTTTTCAGTTAAAAATACAAAATATCTATAATTAATTAATTTAAATTCATTTGACACATGCTTAATAAGTCCACGTGCTTCAACATCTTCTTTTAAAACATAAAGATTTACTGATATCTTTAATATTTTTTTTAAAAAAATATTATTTATTGTAGAAATAATAACTCCATCTTGTAATGCCAATAAATCATCTGACTTATTTAATAGATTAAACAATAATTTCATATTACTATGAAAAGGAGAATTCATTAACGTATGTAACATAATTAAAAACTTCTTAAAAATTTATAATACCTTCGCATTGATTAATTTTTTTTTGAAAAGACATAGTATCCAAAATAGATATCTTTAATAAAAAAATATCATAATTTAAAATTCCTCTTTCAATTAAAGAATCATGACAAAAATAAAACTTATTAATTCCATACAGAGGTAAAATGCAAAATGAAGAAGCATAATCTCGAGATAAAATACTTTGAGGTTTTTGATGTTTTACAAACTGAAAGATACCATCTCCGATAAAAAATATAGAAATATCTTGAATCACTGAAGAAGTTGACAAAATAACATCTAAACCTTCTTTTCCAAAAGACGTTCCATGAGCAGCATGAGAAAATATAAAAGCAATCTTTTTCATAAAATTTAATTAAAATTGTATTATTCGATCACACATATAAATAGCTTCAGATAAACCACTTAACCCAATTAATTTAAAACTATTATTCAAATTTCCTACTGGCATACCCAATCTTAAAGCATTTTCATCGCTAATTACACCTCTTCTAGATGCAGCACTTATACAAACATTTAATTTTATCTTAAATTTAATACTAAAATTAGACCAACTTTTTACTAAGTTACATTCATCAATTGCAGGAAAAACCATTCTATTAGCATTTAATACACCAGAAAAATAAAAAAAAACACTATGCAATTTATGTCCACTATGCACTACTTCTTTACAAAATAAAAATGCTGTACTAGAATTTTCCGTTCCATATACAGAACCTGTTACAATAACTAAATAATGCATATATAATATACCAAAAAACTTATAACGTAAAAAAATATATCAAATATATATATTTTATATTGATTTAATATCTAATAATTCTATATCAAATATTAAAGTAGCATTACTAGGAATTCCAGGTGCACCTAAAATACCATAAGCTAATGTAGGAGGTACTATTAATTCAATTTGACCACCTTTTCCTATGTATTGTATACCTTCATTCCATCCTGGTATTACATTATGCAAAGATAACCATATTGGTTGTTTATTAGTATATGAATTGTCAAATTCTACACCATTAATTAATCTACCTTTATAATGTACCAATACTTTATCGTCACACTTTGGTTTATTAC
The DNA here is from genome assembly GCF_039403185.1 of Buchnera aphidicola (Formosaphis micheliae). NCBI lineage: Bacteria > Pseudomonadati > Pseudomonadota > Gammaproteobacteria > Enterobacterales > Erwiniaceae > Buchnera > Buchnera aphidicola. Next base: position 491,242 of record NZ_CP135047.1, read on the forward strand.
CAGTGCCTACTTTATTAATAATATATAATAAACCAGTTTTAGTTTGTTTTACTCCTGGTTTTTTTATTAATTCAGCTCTATATTTTTCTCCTTTTACAGAATTTTCATATGAATTTTGTTTTAATAACATTAATTCCCTTTGTTTTAATTTTTTTTCTAAAACATTAAGTCTATTAGAAATATCTTGATCAGATAATTTTAATGATCCTGAAATTGAATCTTTCATTCCTGACATAAATTCTTCTTTATTTAATAACACTCCTAATTTTTCTTGTACATCAAAGGAATGTTTAATATAACTACCTAATGAAACACCTAATGCATACGATGTTTGTTTATCTTCATGAGTAACTATAAACATATTATTACCATTATTTGATTCTATTTTTTTTGTATCTGTTGGTAAAATATTCGTATGTTCTGCAAATATATTAAACGTAAATAAAGGACAAAAAAATATAATAATAAATCTTACTAAATAAGATATTTTATTGAATAAAAAACGATTTTTTACATGTATATACATATTATTTTAATCCGTTTACAATAGAAAAATATAGTGAACTATTTAATAAAAATAAAATATTTACGATAGTTTTAAAAAATTAATGTAATAATATTTAGATATAAATTATTTTTTAAAATTTTAATTTATATAAATATTTAATATTCTTATTAAAAAATATGATAACTAATTATATACATTACTATAATAATAACGTACGATAATATCGTTAAATTATATAAAAATTATATCAAACTATACACATATACTATTTAAATACATATTCTAAAAAAATAGATTTTAAAAAATTAAAATTTCACAAAACATTCATAAATAAACTAAACATAAAGATAAAATCTCACATTTAAAATAACATAAAAAAAATAATTGAAGCACTACATTATACACTATAAATTTGATTATTATATTAAATGTAAAAAACACTCACTTCTATCATACTTATATGATAACAATATATAGTCTAATATATTCTATATATTTTTTATATAATAAAATATAATTTAATACTATATAATATAATTATTATATAAAAAATAATAAAAATTACAAATTTATAAATTAATAATTATCTCCTTATACAAATAATAAAAAAATATTATAAAATAAATTTACGATAAATATTACTATATTACTGCAGTATAAAACAAATATATTATACTAATAATAAAAAATAATAAACTATAAAATAATAGATATTTTTTATTCATTTTATATAGAATAACATTTACATAATCTATTAACCACAATAATTTATATATTAAATCTGAATAACTCATACATATCATTTACTCAAAACATACAATATTATTATAGAGTTAATCTATAAAAAAATATATATATTTCAATACATATTATCCATTCATATTAAATCATAAAAAGTTTTTATTAAAAAATAATCATGTCAAAATACATATTTTATGACAGGCATATCTTATTATTAAAATAATATTATTTTATTATTTTTACTTTAAAAATCATAATATTATCACTTACAAAATCATATTTTATAGATAAATTCATAAATTACATAAAAAATGTTAAAATTATACTCAATATATTGTCTATGCTTTATTATTATAAACTAAAATAGCAAAATTATATAAAAAATTTATAAATTATACAAAATATGCAATAATGACATTAATCAAAAATCATATTTATATAAAGGACTTATAATTAACATGTTAAAAAAAAATCGTATACGTCTTACTGGTATCAGTTTCTTATCCTATGCTTTAACAGGTGCGTTAATAATAGTAACTGGATTAGTTATGGGAAAAATATCAGAATATTATCATATTTCTCTTTCTAAAACTAGTAATATATTCACTTTTTTAAATGCTGGAATTTTAATATCAATATTTATTAATACCTGGTTAATGAAATTAATAACAATTAAAACACAAATCAATCTAAGTTTCTTATTAGTAATAATGTCTGTTCTCACATTAATATTTACTAATAATTTAATATTATTTTCACTAAGTATATTTTCATTAGGAATGATTAGTGGAATTACAATGTCTATTGGTACATTTTTAATTACTTATTTATACAAAGGAAATAAACGCGCAGCTCTACTATTAATAACAGATTCTTGTTTTAGTATGTCAGGTATGATTTTTCCAATTATCACTTCTACATTATTAAAGAATAATATCCAGTGGTATTGGATTTATGTTATTATTAGTATAATTTATGGAATAATATTTCTATTTACTTTAACTGTACAATTTCCAAATATAAATCTAAAAAATAAAGTTATTAATTATAAAAAAAAAGAAAACAATAAAATTAGCATTGTATTACTTTCATTTGCAGCATTATTTTATATCTTAGGACAATTAGGCTTTATTTTATGGATTCCTGAATTTTCCGTACATATTATCAAAGAAAACATAACTAATACAGGTATTTTAGTAAGTAATTTCTGGATGTCATACATGTTAGGTATGTGGTTTTTTAGCTTTATTTTAAAATTTTTTGATTTACATAAAATGTTAATATCTTTAACTGGCATCTCTTGTCTCTTAATGTATTTATTTATACATAATACTGATTATACTTATTTACAATGGATAATAATTTTATTAGGTTTTTTTTCCAGTGCCATATATACATTAATTATTACATTAGCATCATTACAAACTAACATTCCTTCACCAAAAAATATTAATTTTATTTTAACTTCAGGAACTACAGGTACATTATTAACATTTATAGTCACTAGTCCTATTGTTAAAACATATGGAGTAAAAGGTGCATTAATAACTGCAAACATACTATATATTATGGTTTTTGTATTATGTATTATATTAATTTTTTTTACAAAACATTATAGTAACAACATAAAAAAATAATTTTTTATATTAAAATAAATTCAAATCAATGATTACATCTCAAATTAAATTAATTTAAGTATAATAGTTTATATACTCTTCGTAATGTCTTTTGTGCATATTCTCGAGCTTTTTCAGCTCCTTTAACTACAATGTCTTTTAAATAAACTTCATCTTTACGATATCTACAATAAGACTTTTGAATTTGTTTAATTTTAATAGATAATACATCTGATAATTCATCTTTAAATTTTGAATACATAACATTAGAAAATTCTATTTCTAATTCAGAAATTGACTTACCTGTAATACCAGAAAAAATAGTCATTAAATTAGAAATTCCAGGTTTTTCCAAAACATTATAATAAATTTTTGAGCTATTATTTGAATCTGTTACAGCGCATTTTATTTTATTTTTAATACATTGTATATCTTCCAATAAAAAAATAGTATTTTTTGTATTCACATTAGATTTAGACATTTTTTTATCAGGTTCCAATAAAGACATAATTTTTGAACCACTTTGAGACAATAAAATTTCAGGAATAGTAAATATATTTTTTTTATAAATTTTATTAAAACGCATAGCAATTTTAGAAGCTAATTCCAAATGTTGTTTTTGATCACTACCCACCAATACTTTTTTTGTTTGATACAATAAAATATCAGATGCCATTAAAATAGGATAATTTAATAATCCAATATTAACATTATTATTATGACATTCTTTTGATTTACTCTTAAATTGAGTCATACGCATTAATTCTCCACAATAAGCATAACAATTCAATATCCAATTTAATTGCGCATGTTCATATACATGAGACTGTACAAAAATAATACTTTTTTTTGGATCAACTCCACAAGATAAATATAATGCTAACGTATCAAATATATTAATTTGTAAACTAGAATGATCTCTACATGTTGTTAATGCATGTAAATCAGCAATACAATAAATAGAATTATATTCTTCTTGAATTTTATCCCAATGACATAACGTACCTAAATAGTTTCCAAGTGTTAATTGACCAGTTGGTTGTATGGCACTAAATAAAATCGATTTATTTTTTTTCATAGCAAAATATTTTGTTAAACAATAAACATTAATTAATGAATTAAACCATAATTAACAGACTCTAATACAGTACGAAACTGTTTAATAATCTCTACATAATTACTAGAACCAAAAATTGCTGAACCAATAATAAAAATATCTGCTCCAGCTAATGCAATATTAGCAATATTATCTAACTTTATACCTCCATCTACTGCCAAACAAATATCATATACACTATTATCAATTTTATTTCTAATGTCACGTAACTTATCTAAAGAGGATTCAATAAAAGACTGTCCTCCAAATCCAGGATCAACTGACATTAATAGTATTACATCTAACTTATCCATAACATAATCTAAAAAATTAATAGGAGTAGATGGATTAAAACATAATCCAACTTTACAACCATGTTCTTTAATTAATTCCAATGTTCTATGTAAATGATCTGTAGATTCAGGATGAACTGAAATACAATTTGCTCCAGATTTAGCAAATTGTTGAATTAAATTATCAACAGGTTTGGTCATCAAATGAACATCTATTTGAGAACAAATATTATAATTTCTTAATGATTGTAAAATCATAGATCCCATAGTTAAATTCTGAACAAAATGATTATCCATAACATCAAAATGAATCATATCTGCTCCAGCATCTAATACTTTTTGTGTATCTTCTCCTAACCGAGCAAAATCGGCTGATAAAATAGACGGAGCTATTAAAAACTTTTTCACATTATATCCCATTCAAAATCTACAAACATTACTATATAATATAATAATAAAAAAAAAATACTACATAATAATTACTTAAAACATAAAAATTTTTAAAAATATGCTGTACCATATAACAAAAAATATTAACTATAGATATACAACACTCAAAAAAGATAATAAAATTAATAAAAATAAAACTATAGTTATCATTTTTAAAAAGTAAAACATAAAAATTAAAAACAGAAATAAAAATGCTAATCTTTTAATTTGATAACGCCACATTATAATATAATCACTTATTAAAATATAAATAAAATTTTAAGTTTACTATATATAGTAAATTTATATACTGATAAATATACTTATTGAAAATATATTAATATACATTGTTATTTATATATTTATTCATTAAATACATTATATAATATAGTAATATAATACACTATTCACTATAATTGCACCTATTATTAATTACCCATGATATGACATCTTTTTCAACACCAGTATATATTTTCACTTCTCCTATCCTTATTGGTAAAATCATTCTTATTTTATTAGATATTGATTTCTTATCCCTTTGCATATGAAAAAAATAAGCAGAAAATGGCATATTTTTTGGGCCTTCTATAGGCAAACCTATTTTTTTTATCAATTTAATAATTCTACATGTCTCTTTAACATTAAACTGACCTAATTTTTCAGAGGTACGAGCTGCCATTACAAGACCAACAGCTACCGCTTCACCATGTAACCAATTACCATATCCTACATACGACTCAATAGCATGTCCATAGGTATGTCCAAGATTTAGCACTGCTCGTAAATTTGTATCTTTTTCATCTAATTCAACTAATTTAGATTTTAATAAACAACACTTATATATACAATAATTAATTGCCGATTGATTTAATTCAATTATGTGAAATACATTATTTTCAAGCCAAATAAAAAACTCTTGATCAAAAATAATAGCATATTTTATAACTTCAGCTAGTCCAGAAATTAATTCTCTTTTAGGTAACGTTTGCAAAAATATTGTATCAATAATAACAGAAGATGGTTGCCAAAATGAACCAATCATATTTTTTCCTAGTATATGATTAACAGCAGTTTTTCCTCCTATTGCAGCATCTACTTGAGATAAAAAAGATGTAGGGATTTGAATATATCGAACACCTCTTTGATAAATTGCTGCACTAAAACCAGTTATGTCACCTATTACTCCTCCACCTAATGCAACCAACGTAGTATCTCTATTATGAGTATATTTTAATAAAGATGAGATAATTAATTCAATTGAAGATAAATTTTTATATTGTTCTCCATCTGATAAAATGACCTGATCTAATCTAATTTTAGCATTATTAAAATAAGACACCACTAAATCTTTCCAAATATTTGCTAAAATTTTATTAGTAATTAACATGGCCTGATCACCAGATTTTAAAGGAAAAAAAATATCATCTTGCTTTAATAAATTTGATCCAATAATAATCTTATAACTTTTTTCCCCTAAATTAACTCTCACTATTTCCATCTTTAAATACTCTCCTTTACATATATTGAAATGCAATCAACTGTGTTTTTCTAATAAATTTATAATTCTATTAGCTACGAATTTTGCACTTCTATCTTTTGTATTAACAACAATATCTGCTATTTCATTATATAAATTATCTCTTTCCATAGCTAATTTCTGTAATATTTCTCTTCGAGATGAAATGTCAGTTGTTAACAACGGACGTTTTTTATCATTTTTAGTTCTTAATAATTGTTCATCTATAGTCGTTTTTAAAAATACTACTATACCTCTAGATACAAGTTGCATACGAACTGATTTAGATTTTATAGAACCACCTCCAGTAGCTAAAACAATTCCATTATATTGTGTTAATTCATTAATAATTTTCTTTTCACGTTCTCTAAAACCTTGTTCACCTTCTATATCAAAAACCCAACTTATATCAGCACCAGTACGTTGTTCAATTTCATAATCAGAATCATAAAAATCCATACGTAATTGTTTAGATAACTGACGTCCAATAGTACTTTTCCCAGCACCCATTGGACCAATTAAAAAAATATTTCTTTTTTCTGTCATTTTCTTTAAAAGTAACTATATAGAATGTGTTTAAAATACTCAAGTAAATAAATACAATGGTATAACTATAATTTATATTCCAATTTTTATGCTGAAATAATATTTAAATGAATTATATATATTATCAATTTAAATTAAAAATATATTTATTATAACATTACAAAATATAACATCAATAAAAAATATTATAATATAACTAATACACTTTTATATAATAATTAGTATACCAAATAAACAAAATTTTATTTTATCTAATAATATTATATAATGAAATTATCAATAAATTTTATTTATTATAGACAACTATTTAACATTATTTCATATACAAAAAATACACATTAAATAAATATGAATATTAAATATTAACAAAACTCATTAATTAAAATTTTGATATATTGTCTTATTATAAAAAAAATAAAGATCGTTTTATTATTATATCATGACTTGACCAAAAATTATTTATAAATTATGATTATATTATAATAATCTCAAAGGTGAGGTGTCCGAGAGGATTAAGGAGCACGCCTGGAAAGCGTGTATTACGGAAACGTATCAAGGGTTCGAATCCCTTCCTCACCAAAAAAAATAATACTATACATAATTAATTAATTAATTAAACGATAATCATATATAACAATATTTTTAAAATATAATACAATAAGTACATTAACCATTAATTATAATAAAGTAGATTCTAAAGCAATATTAATCATATTATCTAAAGTAAATTGTCTTTCTTCAGAAGTTAACTTTTCTTCTTTTTTAAAATGATCAGTAACTGTACAAATAGAAACAGATTGTACTTTATATTCAGCTGACAATGCATAAAGTCCAGCTGTTTCCATTTCAATACCAATAATTCCATATTTTTCTATTATATCTAATAATTCTGAATTATATGAATAAAATAAATCAGTTGTAAAAAAATTACCTATAGAAATTTTAATATCTAATCTTTTAGAAACTTTAACTATATTATTTAATAAATTAAAATCCGCAATAGCTGCAAAATCATTATCTCTAAAACGTATTCTATTCGTTTTTGAATCAGTACATGCACCCATTCCAACTACTATATCCGATACATTAATATCTCGTCTTATAGCACCACAAGTACCTATGCGAATAATTTTTTTTACATGATATTCAGTAATTAATTCTTTAATATAAATAGAACACGACGGTATTCCAATACCATGTCCCATAACTGATATTCTATTTTGTTTATATTCTCCTGTAAAACCAAACATAGCTCTTACATTATTAACTTCAACTATATTTGTCAAATATCTATCTGCTATATATTTTGCTCGCATAGGATCACCAGACATAATTACTATATCTGAAAAATCACCATATTTCGCATTGATATGAGGAGTAGTCATACTAATTTTAGATTCCTTGTATAATTTAAATTTTATTAATGAACTAATAATAAAAAAATATAATTACTGTAACATATTTACACCATAAGACATTTTAGACAAATTAAAATAATAAGCTAATGTTTGTCCTATATCTGAAAAAGTTTTTCGATGTCCTAAATATTTTACTGGCATACCTAATTGATAAATTAATATCGGTACATTTTCACGTGTATGATCTGTTCCTTTCCAAGTAGGATCACATCCATGATCAGCAGTTAAAATTAATAAATCTTCTTTTTTGATTAATTTTAAAATATCAAATAAATATTGATCAAATAACTCTAATCCTTTAGCATAACCAAAAACATCACGTCTATGCCCCCAATATGAATCAAAATCAATAAAATTAGTAAAAACAATTGTATTATCTTTAGCTAATGTAATTTGTTTTTTAGTCTCTAAAAATAAATTTTCTAATCCCATAGATTTAATACTTTTAGTAATTCCTGTTCCAGCATAAATATCAGAAATTTTTCCTATACCAATTACTTCACCTTGTTTTTCATTTATTAACTTTTCTAAAACAGTTATAGACTCAGGAGAATTCGAAAAATCACGTCTATTATGTGTGCGTATAAATTTACTAGTTTTAAATCCAAGAAATGGTCTCGAAATTACTCTACCTATTTTATAAATACTATCATTTAAAATATTTCTTATTATATAAGAAATATTATTCAATTTTTGTAAACCAAATATCTCTTCATGACATGCGACCTGGAATACAGAATCTTTTGAAGTATAAAATATAGGTTGACCTGTTTTAATATGCTGCTCACCATATTTATCTAATATCTCTGTTCCAGAAGAATGACAATTACCTAAAGATCCATTAATCTTACAATTAATATAAATATCACTTAATAATTTTTCAGGAAAACTATTTACTCGATTATTAAAATAATCCCAATTAAATAAAACTGGTGCTCCTACTATTTCCCAATGACCAGAAATAGTATCTTTTCCTGAAGAAATTTCACTAGCATAAGCATAACTACCTATAATATTAACGTTATTTACAGAATAACTTAATAACAATTTTTCTAATGAACTATCTATTAATTTACCTAGTCCCAATGACAGTAAATTAGGTATTTTTAATATATTTAATGGATATGTAATATTTTTATTATTATAATAAGAAGTAATTATATGACCAAAAGTATTTGCTCCACTATCACCATATTTATCAGCGTCTCTACTATATCCAATACCAAATGAATCTAATACTAAAATAAATGCACGTTTCATATTTTATCTTACTCTAATGATATTCTCGCTTTTTAGAAAAAATTATTTCTGGATAACGAGCTGATATAATATTTAAATTAACCATACTTGGAGCAAGATAAATTAAATTATTATTACAATCTACAGCCAAATTAGACGAATTATTTAATTTAAATTGTGATATTATATTAATATCTATACAAGAAATCCATCTTACTGTAAAAATATTGACATACTCATAAACAGCTTCTATTTTATATTCCTGATGTAATCTATCTGAGACCACTTCAAATTGTAATTCCCCTATCACACCTAAAATTATATTATTATTCAATAATGGACGAAATATTTGAATCATACCTTCTTCTGATAATTGTGTTAACCCTTTTAATAATTGCTTTTGTTTTAATGGATTTTTTAATCTAATACAACGGAATAATTCAGGTAAAAAATTAGAAATACTTATAAAATTTATTAATTCTCCTTCAGTAAAAGTATCACCTATCCTTATTGTACCATGATTATATATCCCTATAATATCTCCAGGATAAGCATTACTTATTAAAAATCTATCTCTAGCTAAAAAAACTACCGCATCATTTAATATAAAATACTTTCCTGTACGAACATGTCTTAATCGCATACCTTGATAATATTTTCCAGATACTATTCTCATAAAAGCAATTCTATCTCTATGTTTAGAATCCATATTCGCTTGTATTTTAAAAATAAAACCAGAAAAATTATCTTCATTTGGATATACAATTCTACAATTAGTTTTCCGATATGTAGGACATGGCCCCCAATTAATTAAAGCTTGTAAAATATGACGTACGCCAAAACCATTTAAAGCACTACCAAAAAAAACTGGAGTAATAGCACCATTTAAAAAATTAGTATGATTAAATTTTAAACAACACTGATTAATTAACTCTATATCTTCACGTAATGTTTTTACTTCATCTATTCCAATATATTTGTCTAATAAAGAATTATATAAATTTGGTATATTCACTATTTGTGTTTTAACTAAATTATACATAATATGTTTTTTATATATACAAGTAATACCATCTTTTAAATGATATACTCCTTTAAATAATCTACCACAATTTATTGGCCAAGTAATAGGAATACAAGATATTTTTAATTTCTTTTCAACATCATCAAATAACTCTATAGGATTTTTTGAATCTCTATCTAATTTATTAATAAAAGTAATTATTGGAGTATTTCTTAGTCTAGCAATATTTATTAATTTTTTTGTTCTTTCTTCTACTCCTTTAGCGGCATCTATAATCATTAAACAACAATCTACAGCAGTAATAATACGATATGTATCTTCTGAAAAATCTTCATGACCAGGTGTATCTAACAAATTAATCAAAAAACATTTATAATTAAATTGCATTGCAGACCCAGTAATAGAAATTCCTCTCTTCTTTTCAATTTGCATCCAATCAGATGTTATATGTTTACCAGATCCTCTTGCTTTAATAGTACCGGCTGCCCTTATAATATTACTAAATAATAATATTTGTTCAGTAATAGTTGACTTACCTGCATCAGGATGAGAAACAATCGCAAATGTTCTTCTTTTTTTAATTTCTTCAATTAAACTAGAATTTATTTTATTTTTATCCATTATCAATTTAAAAAAATAAATATGAACTATTATTCTACAAATTATAAAATTAATATTTATGATTAAAAAAATATTTTAATATTTTTATTAACATTGTTATATAAATATACAATATATATTATATTACCACATTAAAATATATGAAAAATATATTATTATTTATTTATTTATTAATTTTTTATTCAATACGAAATATACGAAAAATTATTATACATATAATTATAATTTTTTATATATGCATGATATATACAAATAGTTGATAATAAAATCAATAAAAATGATAATCACAAATTCCATAATATATAGTTATACTATTTAAAATATATTTTTTTACATTACAAAACAAGTAAAATATAAAAATAACATCATAATATGTCTTACGAAAAATAAAAATCGTGTTACATTAACATATTTATTCAATATATTTTTTTTAATAAATAAAACTTTTTAAATATTTTTATAAAAATATTATTATTTTTTGTTTACTTTTTTATTTGATCTAATTTAATAAATACATGAAATAAAATAATAAAATATCTAAATAACTAATAATTATACATAAACCTTAATAATCACATTACACTTAAAAATATTTTTATTAGTTTATTAATATTTGATTCCAATAAAATCATTTAATATTCCTAAATATTATATAAGTTTTATTATATATTACTTATTTACAAGTAATATAAAAATAATGTACTTGTTTAAAATAACATATTATATATTATTAAAAAAATAATATTTTATTGTAACTACTTTAAAATAATAATACTATATTTTGTCACTGATTTATTTTAAAAAACTATTACTTCATTTCTTTTAAATATAAAATTATATTTTCAATGAAACTAAAAAATACAATTTATACCAAACAAAAAATAATAATTCAATATATTTTATTACTAAAATTATTTTAATGTAAATTTATTAATAATAAGAATGTTGACCAGATTGATGAACAGTATTATCTATCACACCTTTTACTTCAGGAAAAGCAAGTAATATTTTTTTCTCTATTCCTTCTCTTATAGTGGTACCAACCATAGAACATCCATTACAACCACCACTAAATTGTATTACAATATATCCAATATTTGTAATTTCTACTAAATTTACTTTACCACCATGTTGAGATAAATATGGATTAATATTTTTATTAAAAAATAATTGAATACGTTCATGTAAAGATAATTCATTTTGGTTAGGATGGCGTTTAGCAAACGGAGCAATTAGAGTAATATGAGAGTTAGCACCTTCTATTTTAATATCAATTTTTACATCTTTTAAATAACAAACATCTGATTTATCAATATATACATTAAAATTATTAAATTTAATTTCTACATCATTCTGTTTAATTTCAGTGTTATCATAATATGAAATACCACATTCTGCCATTAACGTACCTGGATTAGTTATAAAAATACGAATATGTGTTTCCGATTTTTGTTTCAATAATAATTTTTCAAAATGTTTTTGTGCAACTTTAGAAATATTAATCATAGAAAATAATCACTATAAAAAAACAACTTATTGTAACAATAATGATTATTATAACTTTAATTATTTATTTTCTCAATAATATTATATTAGAATATACGTCAATAAAAATTAAAAAATAAAAAACATATTAAAAAAAACAGATTATGAATAATTTATACTGGGAAAAAACAGGATTTGGAAATATAGATTTAATTTTGTTACATGGATGGGGATTTAATATTAAAGTATGGAATAATATAATACCATTGATAAATCCTTATTTTACTTTATATTTAGTAGATTTACCTGGATATGGACATAGTAATAATTGTTTAGCAATAAAAATAAACGATATTATTCAAATATTATCTGATTATATGCCAAATAATGCCATTTGGTTAGGATGGTCTTTAGGTGGTTTAATTACAAATTATATAACTATTTATGGCAGCAAAAACATAAAAGCTATAATAAATGTAGCTTCTTCTCCTTGTCTAATAGAAAAACCACAATGGCCTGGCATTAATACTACTAAACTATATAATTTTTATATTGATTTAAGAGACAATTATTCAACAACTATTTCTAGATTTATCGATACACAAACAAATAATATTTATTTTTCTAAACAATATAATTTAAAATTAAAAAAAAATATATTAACCTACCCATATCCAAATTTATTAGCATTAAAAGAAGGTTATAATATAATTAGTCAACTTGATTTACGGAAAGACATGTTAAAAATAAACATACCTATCCTTGGAATATATGGATATCTTGACATTTTAATTCCAAAAAATATAGCAAATATTCTAGATAAAAAATTATTAAATAGTCACTCTATTACACTAAAAAAATCAGCTCATGCACCTTTTATTTCACAACCTAAAAAATTTTGTCAACATTTATTAGAATTCAAAAAAAAATTTTTCAAATAAAATATAAGTACCATTAATTATAAGATATATACTTAAAATATATATTGTTTATTATAATTATATTTAAAAAGGTATGTCATCATCATCAAAATTAACTTGAGATGCTTCTTCATGAATAGATTCATCATTTTTATGAAAAGGTGTTAATATATTATCATTATTTATAACATTATTATTCTTTAATTTATTTTTTTCTAATAAATTATTTTGATTATTTTGAATATCATTATTAGATGTTGTAACATTACTAGTATTTCTATGTCCTAACATATGCATCGTTCCACTAATGTTTACTATTATTTCTGTAGTATATCTATCGATACCATTTTGATCTTTCCATTTTCTCGTTTGTAAACAGCCTTCAATATATACTTGAGCACCTTTTCTTAAATATTCTCTAGCAATTTCTGCTAATTTACCGAATAAAACTACCCGATGCCATTCCGTTTTTTCCTTCATAATCCCAGTATTTTTATCTTTCCATGTTTCTGAAGTTGCTAATGTAATATTAGCTACAGCGCTACCATTTGGCATATAACGAACTTCTGGATCTTGTCCTAAATTACCTACAAGAATAACTTTATTAATTCCTCTACTTGCCATAATATTAATACCTATTTAATAAATGTTCAGAAACAAAATTTTATATCTAAACTACTATTATAAAATATACAATTAATTTACTAATATTAAAAATATATCATCTATAATATATTATATAATTAAATAATTAAAATTAATAACTATATACTATTTATTTATATCTCTATAGCTAGTAATTTTATTAATTAAATAAACATACAATAATAATGTTTATATACTCTATATTTTCAAATTAATAAATAAATATACTTAAATTCAGTGTAGTTTTTTTTAATAAAAATCTATTTTATAATAAAACAAATATAAATTATATATAGTATATAAATATATATACTATATGTATTTTACTTTAACATAAATATATTCAATATTATATAATATATTTCCTATTATTTATAATAATATTTCATTATTATAAATAAAATAATAAAATATATTTAAACAATAAAATTAATCACTTATAAAAAAACAAAAAATTATAATTTATTATTTGCCATCCAAAAAAAATATTTTCACTAAAATTATATTATGATATACAAATACCAATTACAGTTTATTGTTTAAAATAAACATATCAAAAAAATAATTTAAAATGAATATAAATAGATCAATTATCACATAGTGTCTTATATTATAATTAGGTTATAATTACAAATCTATTAACTAAATTATAATATACTATTAAAATGTCAGAAAATAAATTTGATAAAAAAAAAATTAAAGAAAATTACACACATACATTTAAAATACCTCCTCATTCGTTAGAAGCAGAACAATCTGTATTAGGAGGATTAATGTTAGATAACGAACGATGGGATACCGTTTCAGAACGGATTGTAGCTGATGATTTTTTTAGTTTACCTCATCGTTTAATTTTTCGTGAAATGCAAAAATTACTTGATCTCGGTAACCCTATTGATTTAATTACATTATCTGAATCATTGGAACAAAAAGGAAAATTAGACAGTGTAGGTAGATTTTCTTATTTAGCTGAGTTATCAAAAAATACACCCAGCACAGCTAATATTACTGCTTACGCAGATATAGTTCGAGAACGTGCTATAGTAAGGGAAATGATTTTAGTAGCAAACAAAATTGCTAATGCTGGATATTATCCTCAAGGTAGAAATAGTGAAGAATTATTAGATTATGCTGAATCTAGTGTATTTAAAATTGCCGAAAAAAGATATAAAAAAGATGTAGGACCTAAAAATATTGAACAAATACTTACTCTAACTATAGAAAATATAGAAAAACTTTTTCAAAATCCACATGATGGTATCACAGGAATTAATACAGGATATCAAGATCTAAATAAAAAAACATCAGGCTTACAACGTTCTGATTTAATTATTATTGCAGCACGACCTTCTATGGGTAAAACAACTTTTGCTATGAATTTATGCGAAAATTCAGCCATGATTTATGATAAACCTGTTTTAATATTTAGTTTAGAAATGCCTGTAGAACAAATTATGATAAGAATGCTAGCATCTTTATCTAGAGTTAATCAAGCGAATATTCGTACTGGACAATTAACAGATGAAGATTGGTCCCGTATTTCTAGTACAATGAATATCTTATTAAAAAAGAAAAATATGTATATTGATGATTCGTCTGGTTTAACTCCTAGTGAAATTCGATCAAGAGCACGTCGTATATATCGTGAAAATAATGGATTAAGTCTAATAATGGTAGATTATTTACAACTCATGCGTGTTCCATCTCTTTCAGATAATAGAACATTAGAAATAGCAGAAATTTCTAGATCTTTAAAATCTTTAGCAAAAGAATTACAAGTACCAGTAATAGCATTATCTCAATTAAATCGATCTTTAGAACAAAGATCAGATAAAAGACCAATAAATTCTGACTTAAGAGAATCTGGATCACTAGAACAAGATGCTGACCTAATTATGTTTATATATCGTGATGAAGTATATCATGCGGATAGCGATTTAAAAGGAATTGCTGAAATTATTATTGGAAAACAAAGAAATGGTCCTATCGGTAGCATTAGATTAACTTTTAATGGACATTGGTCTAGATTTGACAATTATTCTGGAACTCAATATAACGAAGAATAATACAATTATATATAAAAAAATATAGTAAACGATATATTATGTATATTTATTTCTACATTTCTAAAAAATATATTTAATAAATAAATTACTATTAAATAATAATACATATCTATTTACATTTTATTATAATTAATAGTATAAGAAATAATATCTATCAAAAAAATAAATTATAATTGACATTTAATTTAATCCAAATATTAATTTATCATGCATGCACTGTCTTACTGCATAAATATATAAAATTAATATTTATCTTAAGTAAGAACTACTAAATATAAATATTAAAGTAAAATATATTTTTTATTATTATTTTATAAAAAATATAAAATTATTATTAAATATTATATTCAAATCAAACATAATTTTATGATCACATGTAGAACATAAAAAATTAAATTAATTAAATAAATTTAGTAAAATTTAATAATTTTTTATCACTTACATAAATACTAAAATAAGCATATCAAAAATGACAATTAAACTCGGTATAGTAATGGATTCTATTAAAAATATTGATATTAAAAAAGATTCCAGTTTTGCTATTTTATTAAAAGCACAAGAAAAAAAATATCAAATTTACTATATGGAAATAAATGATTTGTATTTAATAAAAAATAAAAGTTATGCTAGAACAAGATTGTTAAAAATAGAAAAAAATAAAACGAAATGGTTTTATTTTATATCAGAACAATATATTAAATTATCTCAATTAAATATTATTTTAATGAGAAAAGATCCTCCTTGCGATAGTAAATTTATTTATGCTACGTATATATTAGAATCAGCAGAAAAAGAGGGGGTACTCGTTATTAATAAACCTCAAAGTTTAAGAGATTGTAATGAAAAAATATTCGCAACATCATTTCCTGATCTCACTCCTGATAGTTTAGTAACAAGTAATTCTTTATTAATACGAAAATTTATAAAACAACATAATGATGTAATTATTAAACCAATTAATAGTATGGGAGGAAACTCTATTTTTCGCATTAATAAAAATGACCATAATATTTCAGTTATTCTTGAAATTATGACTAAAAAAAATAACTCTTATTGTATGGTACAAAACTACTTACCTGAAATTAAATTAGGAGATAAACGAATTTTAATTATAGATGGTAAACCTTTTCCTTGGTGTTTAGCTAGAAAACCACAAAAAGGAGAAACAAGAGGAAATTTATCTGCTGGAGGTATAGGTATAACTCAAAAATTAAGTGAAGATGATTATAAGATTGCTAACTATGTTGCATTAAAATTAAAAAATATGGGATTATTTTTCGTCGGTATTGACATTATTGGTAATAAATTAACTGAAATTAATATCACTAGTCCAACATGTATATGTGAAATTGAATCTTACTGTAAAATATCTATAACTGAATTAATTATAGATGGAATTGAGAAAAAATTGTCTCAGAAAGACAAACACATTTAAAAAAAAAATGTTAATTAAAATAAAATTCATTGAAAAAATCAGAATTAATCTATATTAAATTCTAATATTTAAAATATGTTAAAAATAACTATTTTAATATTTTACATCAAAAAATTAAAATGTTTTGTTATATAATATATATTTTAATATATTAAATGAGATTTGTGACATGATTATATTATCTTTTGACTTTGGTACAACAAATATTGGAGTAGCTGTTGGGCAAGAATTAACGCATACAGCTAATGCCTTAACATCTATTCGATCTAAAAATGGTGTACCAAATTGGTATCAAATAAAAAAAATTATAAAACAATGGAAACCAAAATATATTATAGTAGGATTGCCTTTAAACATTGACGGCACTAATCAAAATATAACCATAAAAGCTAGGAAATTTGCTAAATCACTTCAAAAAATGTCTATAAATGTAAAATTACATGATGAACGCTTAAGTACAGTAGAAGCAAAATCTATATTGTTTCAAAAAGGAGGTTTTAAATCATTGACTAAAAATAACATAGATTCTTTTTCTGCCGTATTAATACTAGAAAGTTGGTTTTTAAATAAAAATAAATTATAAAAATTTTTTTATAATTATATAAAAAATATTATTTAATAATAAAAATAAATTCATTAAATTAATACAGAAAAATAATATAAATAAATTAAATAGTAACAATCTAAATTGTAAATAAATAAATAAAAAAAATTAAGCAATAATAAAATATATTAAATACATATCCGAAACAATGTTTAATATAAGTTGATACCATTTTAAAACGCGTATAATTTATAATTAATTTATCATAACTGTAATACCATCAACTATTATTATTAATTATTATTAATAAATATTGATTTTAAAAAAAAAGTATAATATTATGAAAACTTTACCTCCTTTAAGCTTATATATTCATATTCCTTGGTGTACACAAAAATGTCCATTTTGTGATTTTAATTCCTGTATAAAAAAAAAAGAAATTGAAGAAAAAAAATATATTAATCATCTTATATTAGATTTAAAACAAGATATTCATCTGACGACTAATAGAACTATTAATACAATATTTATTGGAGGAGGAACACCTAGTTTATTTAACTATAAATCTATCAATTTTTTACTTCAAGAAATTAAAAAAAATGTACCAATTGTTCCATTAGCAGAAATATCAATAGAAATGAACCCTTCTACAGCTACATATCAAAAATTTTTAAACTTTCAAAAAATAGGAATTAATCGATTTTCTATAGGTGTACAAACATTTAATAAAAAATTATTAAATATATTACAAAGACAAGACGAACAAATTAGTATTAAAGAAATGAAAAACATAATTATTTCTCTAAAATTAAATAACATAAATTATGATATAATGTATGGATTACCCTATCAATCTATAGATGATGCGTTATCAGATCTAAAAAAAATAATTTCTTTAAAACCACAACATATTTCTTGGTATCAATTAACTATTGAACCAAATACAATTTTTTATGTTAAAAAATTAAACTTACCAAACACTAACACAATATGGAAAATGTGGAAAGAAGGTAATAAATTATTATCTAAGTCTGGATATAAACAATATGAAATTTCTTCATATGCTCAAAAAGGATATTTTTGTCAACATAATTTAAATTATTGGAATTTTGGAGATTACATAGGCATAGGCTGTGGTGCTCATGGTAAATTAACACAAAAAAATGGCAATATAATTAGAATAATTAAAAATAAAACAACATTTGATTATACTCATGGAAAATATAGAAATAAATTATATATGGTACCAAAAAAACATCAACCATTAGAATATTTTATGAATATTTTAAGAATATTTAAACCAACTCTTAAAAAAAAATTAGCCCAATATACATGTGTCACAGAACATCACATTCAACCTATTATTCAAAAAGCTATTACACAAGGTTACTTAAAAGAAACATTATATACATGGGAAACAACTGAAAAAGGAAAAAACTTTTTAAATGATTTATTAGAATTATTCTAATGTAATTAAATAATTAAATAACTTTATAAAAAAATAAATCAAATATATTTCTATTATAAAGGTAAGCTTTTTTTTCAAATTTAGTCATAGAAGAATTTATGAGCAATGAAGAATTATGATTTTTTTTTAATACATGTCGGTAATTTTTTATATCTTTTAATATATAAATAATACTCTCAGCATATTGATTACAATCAGTAATAATATGTAATAATCCTCCTATACATAATTTTTTTAAAATTAATTTAACAAAATATTCATTGATAATTCTTCTTTTATGATGTTTTCTTTTGTTCCATGGATCCGGAAAAAATAATTGAACTATAGATAATGATTGATCAGAAATCATAAAATGAATAACTTCAACAGCATCGTGATAAATTATTTTAAAATTTTTTATTTTTTTAGAATATGCATATTTTAAACATTTTACTATGCTAGATTTATGAACTTCTATTCCTATAAAATCTCTATTAACATTAGTAAATGCTGTATCTACTAAAGTATTTCCTGTTCCAAAACCAATTTCTAAAATTACAGGGGCAGATCTACCAAAAATAGATAAACAATCTAATATTTTTTTTTTAAAAGGTATTTGAAATAACGGGAAAATAGTTTCAAAAAATTTTTTATCAGTATCACTTATTTTTTTTTCTCTAATAACAAAACTACGAATTTGTTTTAAAAATATACCCTTATTACTATATTTTGGTGTAATAATATTAGAAATCATTTTTTTCCTTATCATTTTATTGATATTTACAATAAAAAAATAAAAATGTAATATAAATAATATTTTATATTAATTAATTTTTAATTTTATATAAATTAAATATAAAATATTTATTTTAATTAAGATATATTATAAAATCATCATATTTATAATAATAAATAATAAATGATTATAGACCCTTTTTTTTCACAACTAATTATTAATTGGTATCATATTTTCGGTAGAAAAAAATTACCATGGCAAATACAGAATACACCATATAAAACTTGGTTATCTGAAATTATGTTACAACAAACTCAAGTAAAAACAGCTATCCCCTATTTTAAAAAATTTATTAAAAAATTTCCAAATATAATAAGTATCAGTAAAGCATCAATACAAGATGTCCTACATATATGGAGTGGGTTAGGATATTATCAAAGAGCACATAATTTACATAAAACATCTAAAATAATCGCAGAAAAATACCAAGGTAATGTACCAGATACATTTGCAAATTTAATTCAATTACCAGGCATAGGTCGTTCAACAGCCGGAGCTATTTTATCTTTAGCATTTGGTTACTATTATCCAGTATTAGATGGAAATATCAAAAGAATTGTTTCTCGTTATTATGGAATTAATACGTCAATAAATAAGTATAAAACAGAAAAAAAATTATGGAATATTATTAACTATTTAATACCTTTATATAATACTGGAATATTTAATCAAGGTATGATGGATTTAGGTGCTATAATTTGTACAAAAAACAATCCAAAATGTAATATCTGCCCAATAAAAAAAAATTGCATTTCATTTTCATTGAATAATTTTACATCATATTTCAAAAAAAGTAAAATTTCTTATTTAAGAAAAATATATTTTATTATTATACAAAATAATCAATTAATTCTATTACAAAGAAGATCATTATATGGTATATGGGCTAATTTATTTTCTTTTCCAGAATTTGATAAAAAAAATAATGCCATATTATGGATAAAAAAATTAAATGTATCATATAAAAAACAATTAATCATTCATCCTTTTTACCATCAACTAACTCACATTAAGTTTCATATTATTCCTATACATATCAAATTAATAAAATTTAAAACAAATATAATTAATATTAAAAATAATATTTGGTATAATTTAATACATCCACAAATAATAGGATTACCATCCCCAGTAAAAAAAATACTACACTTTATTAAAAAAAACACATTATCTAATATTTAACTGAGAAAAATAAATAATGAATCGTATTATTTTTTGCACCTATTTAAAAGAAAAATCTGAAGGACAAGATTTTCAAGTTTATCCAGGACCCCTGGGAAAACGTATTTACAATGAAATTTCAAAAATAGCTTGGAAAAAATGGATTTCTCAACAAACTATTCTAATCAACGAAAAAAAATTAAATATGTTCAATGTGGATGATAGAATAAAATTAGAAAAACATATGATAAACTTTTTATTTAAAAACAAATAAACAAAATACACTTATTATACATAAATAATTATAAACCTATAATTTATATAAAATTACTGATTAATAACAATATATACATAATATTTTATGAGTATTATTTTTGCTAACCAATATATATTTCTAATTCCTTTAAATATAATAAAATAGATTTTAACAAAAAAATATTTTTTTTATTATGTTTATTTTGCATTAAAAATTTTTTAATTTTTACTTTATAATTATCTATCTTTATAGGATGTAATACTTGATGACAATGCTTTAACCATTTTTGTTTTTCATAATGTGTTAAAAAATAAGGGAAATTACGAGCTTTACATCGAAATAATATGTCATTTATTTTTTTGTCATAAAATGATATTGAATTTATATTACAATTTAATGGTAATTTTTTAGATATAAGTTTTATATTTTTTTTATCATTATTACAAAAAAAAGATTCATAAATTCTTAAATCTATATCATTAGTAGTTGACGAATTATAGACGTTATTATCTAACAATAATTTAATTTTATATAAAACATGTTGCTGTTTACGTAACACGTTTAAATTTTTAATACAATATGAATAATTAATACCTAAACGATTCATCTCATAATTAGATAAACAATTTAAAGGCGCTAGAATAGGACACTTATTAACATGAATAAACAATATACCTACTGAAAAAAAAAGATTAAAATCTAATATTATGGAATTACTATCATGCACAAATTTAATTAAATTAGTAATATCTTTATTTAAATCAAAACAAATAAATATATTATGATTTTTAGGATGAAGCACAAAAGGTGTTATTAAACTAATATTATTTCGTTTAGTACCAAAAAATCCGGTGATATAGAAAATAGGTGATAAAATCTTATTATTAATAATATTTAATACCATTTGTTTATTTTTATTTTTAAGCAAAAAATTAAATAATTTTGGTTGCTTAAATTTTAATAATTTAACTAATTCAATAGTTGCATATACATCAGATAACGCATTATGAGAAAGACGATGAGAAATATTATTAGCTTTACTCATATCCTCTAATTTAAAACTTGGAAAACCATCGCTATTAGATAACCAATTAATACCATAAGGTCTCAATGCATAATACGCACGTAATATACTTAACACATCCCAACGAGAATTTCCATTTCTCCAACTCCAATCATATGGATCAATGAAATTTCTATAAAATATATTACGTGTAATTTCATCGTCAAAATTAATATTGTTATAACCTATAATACAAGTATTTCTAACACTTAAAATATTATAAATATTCCTAGCAAAATAAAATTCATTTAATCCATTTAAATAAGTATATTGTGGAGTAATACCTGTAACTAAAATTGATTCAGGGTTTGGTAAATAATCTAAGGGAGGATAACAGAATAACGTTTTTGATGTTTCAATAATGTTGAAATCAATATCAGTTCTAATACATGAAAATTGATTGGGTTTATCTAACGCAGGATGTGTTCCAAATGTTTCGTAATCATAAAAAAGAAAAGTAAAAGTATTTTTTTTACGGTTACTCATTTTAATTAAAAAATTACTAAGATATTAAAGTTCATATATATATTACTCGAATTTTTTATAGAATACGAAATAAAAAAACAATAATAAAAATATGCTCCTCTGACTGGATTCGAACCAGTGACATACGGATTAACAGTCCGCCGTTCTACCAACTGAACTACAGAGGAATAAACTCATTATAACACTAATTATATTAATATCAATATATAATTTAATACTTAAATAATTTTTTATTATGATTATTTACTTAATTTTAACAAAATTACTTGAAATAATTTAATTAAAATAATATCATAAGATTTATATAACAATATATAATAATGTATAGGCCCTTTAGCTCAGGGGTAAGAGCAAGCGACTCATAATCGCTCGGTCGCTGGTTCAAATCCAGCAAGGGCCAAAAAAATTTTTATGAAATAAATTAAAAAATATCATTTTTATACACTATAATGTTATTGTTTTTAACAATATAAACTATATTTAAAAAATAATGAATAATAAAACAAGTAAAATAATTAGTTGGAAACAAGAATTCATTCATTTTTCAATTAAAAGAAAAGCATTAATATTTGGAGAATTTAAATTAAAATCAGGAAGATTTAGTCCTTATTTTTTTAACTCTGGATCATTTTATACAGGACATGATATATGTAAATTAGGTTATTTTTACGCTCGTGTAATGGTAGAATCTAAAATAAAATTATCTACATTATATGGATTAGCGTATAAAGGTATTCCAATAGTAACTGCTACTATATTTTCATTATATAAATATTATAATATTAATCTTTCATTTTGTTTTAATAGAAAAAAAACAAAAGAATACGGTGAAGGTGGTAATTTAATCGGATATAATTATGAAAAAAATATAATTATGATAGATGATGTTATTACTGCAGGAGTGGCAATAAGAGATTCAATTAAAAGTATTAAAAAAAATACAACAAAATTAAATATATCTACTATAGTAGTTGCATTAGATCGACAGGAATTAGGATGTAATAACATTTCTGCTGTACAAGAACTAGAAAAAGAAAATAATTGTAAAATAATATCTATTATTAATATTCAAGATTTAATTCAATACCTATCAGATAAAAAAGATATGAAAACCAACCTAGAAAAATTACATAAGTATAGAATTAACTACGGAATTTAAAAAATAAAATATATTATATATTACCAGAATGACCAAAACCTTTTTTACCACGTTTAGTTTCTTCTTTAAAATGATCAACTATTTTAAACACTGGACGAATAACAGGTAAAAACATAATTTGAGCAATTCTATCCCCTGGGTTAATATAAAAAGTATCTTTACTTCGATTTAATAATGAAACCATAATTTCTCCTTGATAATCTGAATCTATTAATCCCACTGAATTACCTAATATAATACCATGATTATGACCTAATCCAGAACGAGGTAATATGATTGCAGAAATATTAGGATCATTTATATATATTGATATTCCAGTTGATAATAATATAGTTTGAAAAGATTCAAATCTTAAAGTTTTATTTATACAAGCCCTAAGATCTAAAGCTGAAGAACCTTTGGTGGCATAACTTAAAACAGAACACTTATTATCTGTTTTAGTGTTGATCATTTTTATATATATTTTTTTCATTTTAATAAAATTTATTATAATTATAATGCAATTAATAAATAGATAAATTAAATTATTAATTAGTAATAACTTAACTTTAATTTATAAAATACAGATAAATTGTATGTACAAAAATATACCAATAAAAAATAAAGATATATATAATATATAGTAATCAAATTAATTTAAAATATCAATTTATAACGTATCAATTAAATAATAAGATTATAAAAAACTCTCTCTATATTACATTATTCTTAAACAATAATATATACTTCTAATTATAACGATTTAAATTAACAAAAAATAATAGATTACATTTACATATTTTTTTTTAAATTAACATAAAAAATATAAAACTTTATTCAAAAGTAAAATTAACAAATAATTAATAATATTAAATATTAAACTTAACTAAAAAATACAATTTTATATATTTTAAATAATTAATTAAATATAAATATTAAAATATCACAATTAATTAATTACTGTATATAAAATATACAATATTTTTTTAAAAATAAAAATATAAAAAATAAAAAATTATAATTTTTATTAATTAAATTAAAAATTACATTAATTCATAAAAAATTAATAAAATACATAATTTTAAGATTCAGCTATAACATTAATTGTAATGTCTATACTTACTTCATGATGAGGATTAAATTTTACTATATGTGTTCCTAAGCTTCTTAATACTCCATTAGGCAAACGAATTTCATTTTTATTAACAGTTACTCCTAAGGATGTAATCTTATCGGCTATATCTCGAGCGTTAACAGAACCGAATAATTTCCCTTCTTCTCCAGATTTCGAAGAAATGATAATTTTACCTTCAAGTAACTGAATGTTATAAGCTCTATCTTGTGCTTTTTTAAATTTGTTAGCTATTTTTTTTGTTAACTCTATTTTTTTAGATTCTACAATGTCAATATTAACTTTAGTTGCTAATACTGCTTGTCCCTTTGGTATTAAAAAATTTCTAGCATACCCTGAATGTACATATACTAACTCACCTAAATTTCCTAAATTTTTTACTTTAGTAAGTAGAATAATCTTCATATATTCATCCTATAAAAAAAACAATACTATATTATTTATGTTGATCAGTATATGGTAATAATGATAAATAACGTGCTCTTTTTATAGCACAAGATAGTTGACGTTGATATTTTGCCCGTGTACCTGTAATTCTACTCGGAACAATTTTACCACTTTCAGTAATATAACTTTTTAATGTACAAACATCTTTGTAATCTATTTCTATTATTTTTTCTGCAGTAAATTTACAGAATTTCCGACGACGAAAGTAACGTGCCATTGTTATATGTTCCTAATTATATTTATTAATAAATATACAATTTTTCTGAAAAAACATTATTAAAATAATTAAAAAAATAAATTAATTATAACTTATAAATAATTATATCTATTTATTTATCTTTTAAATCTTCCTTTAATTTAGTCATAGGAGATGGTTCATTAATGATCCTTTTTACATTGATAACCATATTACGAATAATAGAAGAATCAAATTTAAAATTATTTTCTAAAATTTTTACTATACTAGGCATAATTTCAATATTCATTAATATATAATGGGCTTTATGTAATTTATTAATAGAATAAGCTAATTGGCGTCTACCCCAATCTTCTAAGCGATGTATATTTCCATTATTTTGTACAACTAATAATTTATATTTTTCTATAATACTTTGTACATTTTCGCTTTGATCTGGATGAATCATAAATATGATCTCATAATGACGCATAAAATACTCCTATAGAAATATTAAATTTTTATATTTTAAAAAAATAATTTATTTAAAACACCAATATCATGGATATGTATAATATATCTTAATAGAGTACAATGTTCAATATATATGATTTTATCCTATATTATAAACATAATAAAATATTTATATTAACTATTATTAAATTCAAAATAATATAAAAATTACATTATGTACATAAAAATAAAATTAATTAATATTTTTAAAATAGTTTTTTAAATAAAAATAATAATATTCATAATTTTAAATAATATTTTTTATAAAAATACTATATCTATATAACATTAATAACAAAATATAACTATATAAAAAAATTAACTTAAATTATTAATATAATAAAAATATACTACAACATACATGCTCTATGTCATTAATATATACTTAATATCATATTAAATTCAATCAAAAAAAATAAATAACTTTACATAAAATAGTTATATAACTAAATAAATATTTTGTGTATTTAATAGGGCTGAATATAATTCAACAGCCCTGACAATTTAAATATCAAACAAATTATTAAGTATTATTATATGCTTTCTATCAGGACCAGTAGAAATAAAATGAATAGGTAACTCTAAAATTTCTTCTATTCTTCTAATATAATTTTTAGCAGCATAAGGTAAATCAGAGAAACTATTTATTCCCATAGTACTCACATTCCAACCTGGCAAAGTTTCATAAATTGGAGTTACTTCGTTCCAGTTATCAATAAATAAAGGTGTAGTAGTACTAATTATGTCATGATTCTTTCGGTAAGCTACACAAATTTTAATATCCTGTAGATAATCTAATACATCTAGTTTCGTTAAACATAAACCTGAAAATGAATTTATACAAATTGCTCTTTTCAACATAATTAAATCTAACCAACCAGTTCTCCTTTTTCTCCCTGTAGTAGAACCAAATTCTTTTCCTTGTTTACAAAAATAATCATCTAACTTGTTAAAAACTTCTGTAGGAAATGGTCCAAAACCAACACGTGTTGAATAAGCTTTAAATACTCCTAATATATAATCGAAATTAAGAGGACCAATTCCAGAACCTATACTAGCTCCACCAGCTGTACTATTAGAAGATGTTACATAAGGATATGTTCCATGATCTATATCTAAAAATGTACCTTGTGCTCCTTCAAATATTAACATTTTTTTTGATTTAATAGCAGAATGTAATATTTCTGGAATGTCCGCTATCATGTTAATTAAAAAAGGAGCATTGTCTAAAATTTCTGATAACACAGAATTATAATCTACAGGATTTGATTTATAAAAATTGATTAATTGAAAATTATAATAATATAATATTTCTTTTAATTTAATTTCTAACTGTTTTATATTACGTAAATCACCAATACGTAAACCACGCCTGGCTATTTTATCTTCATATGCTGGTCCAATACCTCTTTTTGTTGTACCAATTATATCTATTTCACTACTTTTTTCTCTAGAAACATCCATGTGTACATGATAAGGTAGTACTAAAAAACAATTTTCAGAAATAAGAATTTTATCTTTAATAAATATACCTTGTTTCTCTAAACTATAAATTTCATTTATTAAAGCAATAGGTGAAATGACAACTCCATTACCTAAAATTCCGACAACATTATCATGTAATATACCAGAAGGAACAATATGTAAAATTATTTTTTTTTTATTTACATATAAAGTATGTCCTGCATTATGACCTCCTTGATAACGAACTACATAACTAGATTTTTTGGTTAATAAATCTACTATTTTCCCTTTTCCTTCATCACCCCATTGCGCGCCTAATATAATAACATTTTTATACATAATTTTATAAAACCTACTATATTAAAATATTTTATAACGCATACAATATATTCAGTACTGTTCTGAGATCATTTCTTACAATTCACTAATTAAAGTTTGTTTAATAAATGTTCTTACAATATAATTATTTTAAAAAATTTTATATTTTAAGTAATCTTTTTAAATAATAAATAGTATAAATTGAATAAAATATTATTTTATAAAGGTTAAAATTAATTAGCTAATATTTTATCATGATTATCTATATTATATATACTATCATATATACTTACCATTTTTATAAAATGAAAAAACATAGGTTCTTTTATAAAAATGTTATTCAGTATTTTATCAATAATTATTTTTTGATCACTTTTAATTAACAATTCTTTATTTTTAGCTTCAGCTAACAACTTTGTTACTTCATAATTTGCTTTTAGCTTAATTTTAGATGCTTCTATTTGTCCTTTTAATCTTAAACTTCTAGAAATATCTTGATTTTCAGAATTCATAGTATTTATTATAGAATTAACGTCAATAGTAGATAAGTGAATATTTTTAAGACATATATCTACAATTTTAATTCCTAAATTAGACACGTCATCTATATTGATATTTTGTGAAGAATTACTGTTACTATCTTTTATATTATAGTTTTTAAATTCAGATTTATGTAAAACAAATAATTTATACATAGCATTGTTAAGTCTATGAACCATATCGTTTTTATTTTCATCTGGAATAATCAATTTATTTATTTCAGCACACAACATATTATCAACTCGATTTTTTAATAACGTTTCTATTTTATAAAAATTAAAATTATTATTAACTAAATAATCACTATTTAAATTACATATTTTCCATTGAATATAATAATTAAAAGTACAATTTTTGTTCTCTTTAATTAATAAACAACGAGATCTATTTTGTGTTATATTTAATTTCGTATCTATTTTCTTGATATAATCTACTATTGGTAATTTATAATGCAAACCAGGATTATAAACTATAATATTATTATTTTTATTCCTGATTATTTTTCCGTGGCGAATTAATATACCACGTTCTCCTTCTGATATTATAAAACAACAAGAAAATAAAGAAATTAACAAACAAATTATAAAAACAAAACAAATTTTATGCATATTCTTATTTTCCTTTGTTTTTCATATAAAATATATCTTTTGCTTAATAGTTTATTTTATTTAATTAAAATATTAAAATAATATATTTACTTGTAATAATAACTATATATTTATAATAATATTAATAATATATTTATTATAAATTACCTTTATATTTTTTAAATATAACATTATTTTGAAAAATATAAAGATTTTGAATAAATAATTTTACTAATATTTTATTAATTATGTCTGATAATATCTAAAATATTTACATGTTGTACATTATTATCATTAACTGATACAATATTATTTATTTTACTAATTTTATAATTATAAAATATTTTTAATAAATGAATAATATTTCCTTTAATTGTAGATATTTTATATTCTTTATATAATCTAGCTTGATTGATAATATCATCATATTTTACATGAGCTAACCAAATTATTTCATCTGAATATTTTTTAGCTATATCAATATATTCTTGACGATTTTGTTTAGCTAATGAAATGTCAATAAATGAATCTATTACTGAATCTGGAACACTAAGATTTAAAAAATTAATATTAAATATAGTAATTCCAAGATCACATAATTTAACTTTTCTTTCAATCTCTTTCTGTATCTTATTTATAATTTTAGCGTGATCATATTCTAATATTGCATTATTTTTTTCTGATCCAATCACTTTGTGTAATACACCATCTATAATTTGATGTAAATTGTTCTCAGGATTTGATATAGATAATAAATATGAATTAGGATTAACTATACGATATTGAACATTAATAGTTATATTACACAATTTATTATCTGAAGTGAGCGCTAAATATGTTAATATTTTTTCTCTAATTACTTTAGTATCTATTAATTTTACATTATATAATAAAATTGGTCTCCAGTGTAACCCTGGTTTAACTAAACTATGGAATTTGCCAAAACTTGATAAAACTCCTTGTTCAGTTTCTTTTACAATATAAAATCCCGTGAAAAATATAAGTAATAATATACCCACTAAAAATATAATAATTTTATTTTTAATATATTTACACCATTTTATATTATTTTTATAATGTATTATTTTTTTCTTTAAAAAAATAAAAAAACGTTTTGAATTATAAAAAATATTTTTTATTTTTTGATTTATTTTTTTTAATACTTGTAATTTGTTTTTCTTCTCACCCCATGGATTTAATCCAGATTCATCCTCAGATTCATTCCAAGTCATATAAACACTCCAAATAAAATCATTTTTATATATATAACGTTCATTATTTAATAATTATAAAAAATATTTTTTTAAAAACAGATTTTTTCTTAATATAGATAATACATGATCTACGATACAATTTTCATGTTCATGATATATAAAATATGCATCTTTCCATTTTTTTAACCAAGTCATTTGATGTTTAGCTAATTTACGTGTTGCGAATAAAGTTTGCTGTATCATTTCTTTATAACTCAAATGATTAGATAAAAATTTCCACATTTGAAAATATCCTATGCGACGTATAGAACATGCGTTAAGATATAAGTCTTTTCTCAAAAATAATTTTTCTACTTCTGTTTGGAATCCTATTTTTAACATATTATTAAATCTAATTTCAATTTTTTTATGTAAAGACTTCATATCTTTTGGCAATAATAAAATTTTAATAACAGAATACGGAAAATCAGAAATAACAATTTTTCTTAATTGAGATAAAGTTTTTCCTGAAATAAAATAAACCTCTAACGCTCTTAACACTCTTTGTAAATCATTAGGATGAATTCGATATGCAGATTCAGGATCTATTATTTTTAATTGGTTATGTAATTCAACAACTCCAATTTTTTTTACTATATTCAGAATTTTATTACGTAAAAATATATTAGCAGGAGGTAATACAGATAAACCATTTAATAAAGCTTGATAATATAACATTGTTCCTCCAACTAATACAGGTATTTTATCATTTTTAATAATTTCTGAGATAGATATTAAAGCATCATGTCTAAATTCACCTACAGAGTAATTTTCACTTGCATCTTTAATGTCAATTAATCTATGTGGTATTTTTTTTAATTCATATTTACTAGGTTTAGCTGTACCTATATCTAAATCTTTATAGACTAAACCAGAATCTACACTAATGATTTCTATAGGAAGATATTTACTCAAATTTAATGATAAATTAGTTTTTCCACATGCAGTAGGACCTGTAATAGCTATTACTAAAAAATTATTTATTTTTTTTTTATATATCATAAAATATAAATCAATAATTAAAACTAATTGACGAATGTATAAAACTAGAATAAACATTCTCTGTCTATTACAATAGCTAAAACGACATTATATTAAATATTTTACATTATATTTATAGTTTATTTATTTACAACATGTAAATAATTTATACTATAAATAATATTATTATATATTGTAAAATATATAATTCAATAAAATTATATATCATATAAAAAATGTTAAATATTATTAATATGTTAAAAATATTTTTACTATTTTATAAAATATTTTTATTTAAATTAATTTAAAATATTTAAAAAAAATTATACACCTAAAAATATCTATAATTTTATATGTACATATAGACTATTTTATATTAAACATAAATTATATTAAACAAAATAATCTAATGTACGTAAAATATAAATATTAAATATCACTTAAAATAATATTTTTACATTATCAATATAAAAATATGTTCTAACAAAAAAAAATAATTTAAAAAAAACAAAAATATTTTTTTAATTTAAATATAATTATAAATACATTAACAATTTATATTATCTTTATATTAAAATAATAATCAATTTTATTATTAATACATAGTAATATAATTTGATTAATTGGTCTAGAATAAAAAATATTAACATTTTGTAATAAAATTTTATTCTTTACTTATTATTTAAATATTTATTTTAATAAATTTATATAATATTTAACGTATATCACATATTATACATTATATCTACAATTCAAATACAATTTTTATAAAATATTTTTATATTAATAAAGTTATTTTTATATTGTTAAATTAATTTTATTTTATATCTTTAAAACAAAACAATAAAAATAAATTTAATTTAATTGTATTATAGTATAAATATATTACTAAACATATATAAATCATTTAATAACTGTATTATTCAAATAAAATAAATTTTTTATTGTAGATTTAATATATTATATATTTATTAATTTACTATTTTAAAAAAATATATTATTTTATCCCATAATAAAAAATAGTAAAAATATTTTTTCACAAAATTTAAAAAATAATAATTAACAAAAATATTAACTGTTATAAAATATATATAAAATATTTAATTACGATTATTAAAATAAAATATAAATTATTTTTCAAGATTTATTATAATCAGATATAATAATTGATCGTAAGAATAACTGAAAGAAATATATACATATATATATCATAACTTTTATATCATATTTTTTGAAAAGTAATAATCTTTAACAAAATTAAAAAAATAAAAAATTATTTTTTTTTAACTTAATAATATTAATTTAATTAAAATCCTAATTTTAACTATTTTCTATCATAAAAATATTATTATAAAATTGAATACTTTTTTACTTTTAAACTATATTTTTTAATTTGATAATTTATATTAATAAAAAAAATGAACAAAAAAAATAATTTGATTTGGATTGATTTAGAAATGACAGGTTTGAATCCAAAAAAAAATAAAATTATTGAAATTGCAACATTAGTAACAAATAATGATTTAAAAATATTATCTACTGGCCCAGTAATAGCAATATACCAATCAGAAAAAATTTTAAAATCTATGGATATATGGAATATTAATATACATACCAAAAGCGGATTAATTAATCGAGTTAAAAAAAGTAAATATAGTGAAAAAAGTGCTGAACTTAAAACTATTAATTTTTTAAAGAAATGGACAACATTCAATACTTCTCCTATGTGTGGAAATAGTATTCATCAAGACAAATATTTTTTATCAAAATATATGCCTTATTTAAAAAAATATTTTCATTACAGGCATATTGATGTTAGTACATTAAAAGAACTAATTGTGCGTTGGAAACCACATCTTGCTTCAAAATATAAAAAAAAAAATTATCATTCAGCATTAAATGATATCAAAGAATCTATAAAAGAACTATTAT
The DNA here is from genome assembly GCF_039403185.1 of Buchnera aphidicola (Formosaphis micheliae). Classification (NCBI taxonomy): domain Bacteria; kingdom Pseudomonadati; phylum Pseudomonadota; class Gammaproteobacteria; order Enterobacterales; family Erwiniaceae; genus Buchnera; species Buchnera aphidicola. The sequence goes on from NZ_CP135047.1 coordinate 525,073, forward strand.
ATTATAGAAAAAATTTTATAAAATAACAATTTTTTTTATTAATTTTTATTATTATAATTAATTGCTGATATATAATTTTTTCATACTATTGAATATTAAAAAAACTCATGATAAGATAATATATCTTATTATAGAGATTTTATTTATAAATATATAATATCTGCGGGAATAGCTCAGTTGGTAGAGTACAACCTTGCCAAGGTTGGGGTCGCGAGTTCGAATCTCGTTTCCCGCTAATTTTTTATAGTTTATAAAAAAAATAAATCTGGTAAAAATACTAGTTCAGTTCATAAAAAATTTAAATATCAATTATATATTATTTAGCTTTATAATATTAAATAAGTTATATTTACAAAAAATGTTATCATATAATTAAATATTAAATAAAAATAAACCACATTCTTTAAATAATCACATATATAAAAAAATATACAATTTTATACTGTAAAATATGTATTATAATTTATTTAACATTGAAAAACGTTTGTTAAATTTTTCTATCTGACCACCTTTATCTAATGTTCTTTGTTTTCCTGTATAAAATGGATGGCATCTATAACACACGTCAAGATGTATATCTTTGTTCAACGTAGAAAAAAAAGACATAACATTTCCACAAGAACATAAGGATTTAATTAAATTATAGCTTGGATGAATATTTTTTTTCATATAACACCTTATTAATATTATTAGTTACATTTAAAATAAAAATAATTGATAATTTTAATGTTATTAATAAAAACACTTGAATTAAATTATTTTTATTTATAAATTATTAATATATGAAATATTAATTAAATTAATTTAACTGATATTAAATATTTTTACAATATATTTTATACATCTAATAATATCAATTATATCTATAAAAATATTTTTCATGCTATAAAAAAATAATACATTTCTATACACATATCAAATATAATTATTATTTATCTATATGTGCTTAAATATATTTTCTAATATACTAATTAAATTTATAATACATATTATATTAAATATATTTAGTTTTATAAATTAAGTTCTTATAGGTGTAATATTTCTTTAAAGAAGCAATACATAAATTTATAATATAATGGTGTATTATTACATTAATACATTTATTATTAATAATATATATGAGAACAGTTTATAATAATCAATATATAACATAATATGGATTATTAAGGACTTAATCTAGTGACAACGATTTTAAGTGTTCGATTAAAAGATAAAGTAGTCATCGGTGGTGATGGTCAAGCTACTTTAGGAAACATAGTAATGAAAAGTAACGTAAAAAAAGTTAGAACACTTTATCATGAAAAAGTACTAGCTGGATTTGCTGGTGGAACAGCAGATGCATTAACTTTGTTTGAATTATTTGAAAAAAAACTTGCTATGTATCAAGGAAAGTTACTACGTTCAGCTATAGAATTAGCTAAAGATTGGAGAACGGACCGTGCGTTACGAAAATTAGAAGCTCTATTAGCTGTTGTAGATAAAACCACATCTTTAATTGTTACTGGAAATGGTGATATCATCCAACCAGAAAATGATTTAATTGCTATAGGTTCAGGTGGTCCTTATGCGCAATCGGCAGCTATAGCTTTATTAGAAAACAGTTCACTTGCAGCTGATCAAATTGTTAAAAAATCACTTCATATCACATCTAATATTTGTATATATACAAATAATAATTTTACTATTAAAGAATTACCTTCAGAAAAGTAAGGATGATTTATATGTCTGAAATGACTCCTCGTGAGATCGTCAGAGAATTAAACAAATTTATTATCGGTCAAGATAAAGCAAAACGTGCTGTCGCTATAGCTTTAAGAAATCGTTGGCGTCGAATGCAATTAAATAATGAACTAAGAAGTGAAATTACACCAAAAAATATATTAATGATTGGGCCAACTGGCGTAGGTAAAACAGAAATTGCCAGAAGATTAGCAAAATTAGCTAATGCTCCATTTATAAAAATTGAAGCAACTAAATTTACTGAAGTAGGATACGTTGGAAAAGAAGTAGATTCAATTATTCGAGATCTTATTGAAATTTCTATTAAAAAAATACGTTTAAAAACTATTAAAAAAAATAAATTACTTGCAGAAGAACGAGCAGAAGAAAGAATATTAAATGTTTTAGTACCTACTCCTAAAAAAAATTGGAAGGAAAATGAAGATAATAATAGACCTTCTAATACAATTCAAATATTTAGAAAAAAATTACGAGAAGGAGAATTAGATGATAAAGAAATTGAAATTAATATATCTACTACTCCAATGGGAGTAGAAATTATGGCTCCTCCAGGTATGGAAGAACTAACTAACCAATTACAATCTATTTTCCAAAATTTAGGAGGAAAAAAGAAAAGTATAAGAAAATTAAAAATCAAAGATGCAATGAAATTATTAACAGAAGAAGAAGCAACGAAATTAATAAATCAAGATGAATTAAAGAAATCAGCTATTCATGCAGTGGAACAACAAGGTATTGTTTTTATTGATGAGATTGATAAAATTTGTAAACGTAATGGTACTTCATCTGGACCAGATATTTCACGTGAAGGAGTTCAACGTGATTTATTACCTTTAATTGAAGGCTGTACAGTTTCTACAAAATATGGAATGGTCAAGACAGACCATATCTTGTTTATTGCTTCAGGTGCTTTTCAAACAGCAACACCGTCTGATTTAATTCCAGAATTACAAGGTAGATTACCAATTCGAGTAGAATTGAAAGCTTTAACTATTAATGATTTTGAAAGAATATTAACAGAACCTACTACATCAATTACAATGCAATATATAGAATTAATAAAAACAGAAGGAGTATTAATAAATTTCACTAAAGATGGAATACATCATATTGCAGAAATAGCTTGGAAAGTCAATGAATCTATGGAAAATATTGGAGCGCGTCGTCTTTATACTGTATTAGAACGTTTAATTGAAGAAATATCATTTAATGCTAGTGATAATAGTGGAGTTAAAATAGACATTGACAGTAATTATGTTAAAAAATATTTAGATAAATTAATATCGAATGAAGATCTTAGTAAATTTGTATTATAGAATACATTATGTTAAAAAAATATTAAATTTCTTATATCAGTGATATTTATAATATAGGAAAGTAATATGTAACTTTTTATTTATATAGAGTATTATATATACTGATACTCTATATAAATAACATATATCTTCAATTAAATTATTTTAAAACTACAAAAACATTTTATTAATTTAGGCATTGTATATATTAATAAAAATTTTAATAAAAATATTTTTTATATACAAAATATAATTATTTTTATTATTATTTTAAGCTAATTATTTATACATTACACATAAAAAATTTATCTAAAACTAATTAAATTAATTTTTTAAAAAATAGATTATATTTATGTTATTAAAAAATATTAGGAATAAATTATGAATGAATGGGTTGTAGGAAGAATTATTAAAATAAATCAATGGAGTAAAAAATTATTTAGTATTATTTTACACGCATCAATAGATCCTTTTATTGCAGGACAATTTGCTAAATTATCTTTTCAAGATATACATAAAAAAACAACACGTGCTTATTCTTATGTCAATTCTCCTAATAATAAAAATTTAGAATTTTATTTTGTATTAGTTCCTCATGGAAAAATAACTGATAGACTTAGCAATTTGAAAGTAAATGATGAAATATTAATTACTAAAAAATCTTCTGGTTTTTTTACTTTAAAAGAAATTCCAATTTGTGAAAATTTATGGATGTTAGCTACTGGAACTGGTATAGGACCTTATTTATCTATATTACAAGATTATAACAATAAAATAAAAAAATTTAAAAATATCATTCTTGTTCATGCGGTAAAATATCATCATGAATTAACTTATTATAATTTAATGAAAAAGTTAAAAAATCAATACAACGGAAAGCTACATGTACATATAATTCTCAGCCAAGAAAAATATGGTAATTACTTGCTAGGAAGAATTCCAAATTTAATTAAAGATAATACTCTTGAAACAGTAGTCGGACTACCAATGGATCCAATTTCTTCTCATGTTATGTTATGCGGTAATCCTAATATGGTCAGAGATACGAAAGTAGTACTTATAGAAATAAAAAATATGAAAAAACATTTTAAACGTCGTGCAGGTCATATTACTAGTGAAAATTACTGGTAAAAAATATGTGATAATAGTGAATAAAGTTCAATGTACATTATTATGTTATTTATAATCATATATTAATATATGATTATAAATAATTATTATATTACAATATACAAAAAATCAATAGATTGAATAAAGGAATATAAATTCCATTTTATATCCCTTATTTGATTATACTTTTATTCTATTTATAACATTTATCAAATAATAAATACAATATAACTCTGTTATCTACTATTATTATTTTAAGAAAGATAAATAAGCTACTTTAGGATCTTGATCTTTAGATATTAATAAGTGTACTTTCATTCCTACAACATTATGCGGATTTTGCACAGGAAAATCTTTATTATTTAATTCTAAATTAGCTATATGAGTTGCAGTAATGTAAAATTTTCCATTATTCAATTCTTGTATTTCATATGATATCACTGGATTTTTTTGCATATATCTATACATGGATGGATATTTATTATATAAATCATAATAGAATTTTGAAAAAATAGTTGGAGTTATATAAGATGAAATTAATTGCCTTGATTGAAGATTTGGAATAATTTTTTTAAATTCATGAAATATTGTTAATGGTGAAAATTGAGAGAGTTTATGACCATTAATGGTTATTAAAGAATGTTCTCCTGTATGGATAAAATTCTTACCTAATTTATTTGTGTTATTTAAATCATAATATTTGTTTTGGAATTGTTTTACGAAATTATTTTCTGTTTCCAAAGCCTGTGATTTATGCAAAGGCTCCCAAACAATGTTATTTAATTCTTTTTCACTTTTAAAAAATGTATTTCTATATCTTGGTGGATATAAATATCGATCAGGAACAATATTTTTGTTAGTAATATTATTTAATGATACATCTTTTTTAATATTAGAGATATCATTTTTATCTGATGGTAATACATTATTATTATCTTTTAAATTATTTTTATTATTTATTGTTTTGTCTAGTTGTTCATTAATAGCACTCTTTACTGCAATTTTACTTAAATGATATACATACTTATTTATCATATTTTTAGTAAAGTTAAGAGAATTATTGAATGATTCTTCTCCGAAATTCATTAATTGATTAATCGCATTAATATCAGGTTTTTGTTCTATTTCTATTATAGTAGGAGTAAGAAGAGTATTTAATTTACGAGTTTTTACATTTACTGAATCATTTTCTGTTTTGTTTGTTGTTAAATTATTTTGATTTAATGATTTTTTATGAATGACATCATTTTTATCATTTAATAATACATCAATAGGAGCAATAATATATTCAGTTTTTATATTATTATTTCCAGATGTTAAATTAACTGTAGTTCTTATATTTGAAGGTTTACCTAATAGATTATTTGGATTATTTATGCTAATTTTACTTATTTTGTTATTATTTTTTTTATATTGTATTTTATTGTTTACATTTAATAATTGTATATTATCAATTATAGATATGGATGACATAGTTTTATGCCCTCTCTTTTTTCATTATGATTTCTTTTTACTAGAATTTAGTTTTTTAGTCAAGTTATCAAATGCATTATTTTTACAAACATTAAACTAATTTCATAAAAATACATTAATATAATAGATATTTTTATAATAGTTTTATTTTTTTTTATTTAATAAACAACATATTTATAATATAAAATTTCATTTATTATATTAAATTTAATAACAATATATAAAAAATTTTTAATATATGTTAAATTTTATTTAATAATTTAAGTAAATTTAATTGTATTTAACGACAAATGTATATTATATAAAAATATGTATAAATATATTATATTTATTAAAATAATAATTTTTTAATAAAAAATAATTTTTAAAAAATATTTTTTTTAAAGTATAATATATTTATATATATTAAATTCATTTTAATCAACATTAATAACAACATTTTTATGAATTTTTAATATATAATATGGAATTATATATTAAAAATAATATCATTTTGAACATATATTGAAAATCGTTATTTAACTTAATAAAATATGAATCTAATTATAGAAATTAAAAAAAATAGTAATGCGATTAAATAATCATAAAATAATAAAATATATTAAGATAGACATATGTTTTTTAATTTATTATAAGTAAAATCTTATTTTTTAAGAAGTCAATTAACATTGATTACTATAGTAATAAATAAATAAAATAGGCTAATTAATTATTAACTAATTTTAAAAATTTATTTATAATAAAATTGTTACCTATATAAATACAATAAAAGATTAATAATAAATTCTAATTAACTATGTAAAGGTACATATTTATTATATTTTTTTTATAAAAAAAAATTATTAGACGTTTTATTTTTTTAAATAAATTGTTTTCATTAATTTTAATATTTCAAATAAGTTTGATTTATTTAAATAAATATAGTAACTACATTATTAGCAACATGGTGACACAACAATTAAAAAAAATAATAATAAATATTATTATTATTTATAAATGATTTCATTAAAAAATACCTTATCTATCTCTAATAATACTAAATTCATTATGTTTCTATATTATTTAATTTTATAGCTAAAATTATTCCAATAAGTAACGTACTAATAATTAATAAAGAAATACTATTCCAACCACCTAGATACCAAAAAAAACCACCACATGTTCCAAAAACACTTGAACCTAAATAATAAAAAAATAAATAAAGAGATGATATTTGTGCTTTACTACTATTAATAGCTTGATGACCTATCCAACTACTTGCTATTGAATGAGCAGCAAAAAAACCTCCTGCAAATACCATTAATCCAAAAAAAATAATAACTAATTCGCTAAATAATGTTAATATTAATCCACATATCATTAAACATAAAGCCCCAATTAATATAATTCCTTTATTATATTTTTCAGTTAATATACCAGCTTTAGGAGAACTATATACTCCTATTAAATATAAAAAAGATAAAAAACCAATTGTTGCTGGACTAACAAAAAAAGGAGATATCATTAAACGATATCCAACATAATTAAATAAAGTAACAAAACTACCCATCATAATAAAACCCATAATAAATAGTTTAGATAATACTGGATTTTTACATTGAAATAAAAATTCACATAATAATTTTTTTATGTTTAATGAAGAGCTTTTAAAATTACTTGATCTAGGTAATAAATATAAAAAAAAACAAGAAGATATTAAAGCACTAAAACCGATCACTCGTAAAGCAATATCCCAAGAAAAATAACTAGATAAAATACTCGTTATAAAACGACCTAAGCATCCTCCTATAGTGTTTCCGCTAATATATAACCCCATAGCCAATGCCAAAAAATTGGGATCTATTTCTTCACTTAAATAAGTCATAGATACAGCTATGACTCCGCTTAATGCTAATCCTGTAATAGATCGCATAATAATAACAGCCTGCCAACTATTCATGATAGAACATAAAATAGTACATACAGCAGCTAAAAATAAAGAACTAAACATAATATTTTTACGACCCAATCGATCTGATAAAGGACCTGTAAATAACATACCGATTGCCATCATACTTGTTGCTGAAGATAAAGATAAGCTACTTTGAGCAGGACTTATATGAAATGTTTTAGAAAATAAAGGCAAAATAGGTTGCACACAGTATAAAATAGCAAATGTAGATAAACCTGCTGAAAAAAAAGCTAGTATTACTTTGGTAAATTTTTTAGTACCTTTTTTTATATATATTTTCTTTGGTTGTATAGTAGATATTTTGTATTTTAATTGGTTTTCATTTTTATGAATATTAAGTGCTATTTTTGAATTTAAACATTTTTTTTGCATATATAAAAAAATTTCCTTTTTAAATAATTTAAAATTATATAGTTATTATTTTTATTTAAAAACAACATATAAAAATATGTTATAATATGAAATATTATTAATTATTTTTAATAATATACATCAAAAGTTATAATTTTATTATAAATAAATATTATTTTTTTATTAAAAAATTTAAAATACTTAAATTATAAAACATTTTTATAAATATATTAAATAATAAAAACAATAAATTTTATTTTTATATTATAATATAACCATCATATACATGTGAAACAGGACCAATCATATATATCGGATAACCAGGTCCTTTCCAAGAAATCTGTAAAGTTCCACCTGTTAATTTTACTATTACATTATTATTTAATATTTTTTGTAAAATTCCAATAACTACTGCAGCACATGCTCCACTACCACATGATTTTGTTTCTCCTACTCCACGCTCGAAAACTCGCAAATGAATATTTTCTTTGTTTATTATTTCCATAAAACCAACATTAACACCTTCAGGAAAAAATATATGATGAGATATTAATTTTCCTATTGATTTAACTGGATAATTATATATTTTTTTTACAATAATAGTACAATGAGGATTACCTAAAGATACCATTCCAAATTTAAAAATTTTTTTTTGTATTAATAAGGAATATGTTAATTGTGTTTTTGTAAATAACGAAGGTATAGATACAGGATTAAATTCAGGTACCCCTATATTTACTTTAACAACTTTATCTTTTATAACTTCTAAAGACATTGTTCTCGTATATGTACTGACAAAAATTTTTCTTTTATAAGTTAATTTTTTAATTAATACAAAATAAGCAAAACATCTAGCTCCATTACCACATTGTTTTACTTCATTTCCATCAGAATTAAAAATACGATAATGAAAATCTATTATTGGACTATTTGATTTTTCAACTAATAATAATTGATCAAATCCTATACCTGAATATCTATTCGACCATTTTTTAATTAACTGATGTGATAAATTATTAATATTTTGTGTAATACAATCAATTACCATAAAATCATTTTTTAAACCATGCATTTTAGAAAAAAATATTTTATTTTTTTTTATATTCTGTAACATAATTGTTACCTTTACTTAATATTAGTATTAAATTATTCTACTAACAATTTATAATTATTAATAGATAATATAAAAAATTTAAAATATATAAAAATAATAGGTAAATATGAAAATTGACATTTTTAAATTTCACAAAATAGTAGATAAATTAATGATTCATATAGAAGATACTATCTATAAAAATTTTGATACACAAGACATCGATTGTGAAATACAATATCGTACTATGATACTTACTTTTTTAAATAAAAATCAAATTATTATTAATAGGCAAGAATCATTAAGACAAATTTGGTTAGCTACTCAATACAATGGATATCATTTTATATATTATAATCTACAATGGATTTGCAATAAATCTAGAGATAACTTTTTTAATATATTAGCTAAATCTTGTACAATAGAAACAAATAAAATTATTTATTTTTAATACATATATTATTTGAAAAATAATCGACATAATTTACATTAACAATATTTATTATAATATTCACAATACAATACTTTATGAATAAAATAATATTTTATGTATATAAAATGATTTTACAAAGAAAGAAATAATAAATAATGAGATGATGTATATTTTAATAATGGATTTTAAATAAATTGTAAAATAAAAAATATTGATATATATATTTATGATCCATTAACATATTAAATTAAAAGATTTTCATTATATTAATGAATATCAACATTCTTTTATATATTATATAATAAATTATATAATCAGTAAGAGTTATATATATATCTAGTTAAAAATAAACAAATTTACTTTCATTACAATTCAGAATTATGTATAAAAATATATAATATTGTTTATTATATTGATAATCAAAAATTACTACCATTCACCTTTATTTAAATAATAATGATCTATTTGATTAATGATATATCAGTGTTTTTTTATTTAGTTAATCTAAAACTAAGTATATAAAAAATTACAGTTTAATATTATAAATATAATGATAATTTATATTATATAATAATAATTTATATTATGGTCGGCGAGAGAGGATTTGAACCTCCGACCTACTGGTCCCAAACCAGTTGCGCTACCAACCTGCGCTACTCGCCGAAGATATATTAACGTTACTATATACTGTGGGGTGGTTAATGGGACTTGAACCCATGACCACTGGAATCACAATCCAGCACTCTACCATCTGAGCTATAACCACCAAAATATAATTTAAAATTAAATAATTATTTATGACAAATTAATACGTCCGACAGGATTTGAACCTGAAACCTCTACCTTCGGAGGGTAGTACTCTATCCAATTGAGTTACGGACGTATAAATATATAATTATATATTATAATAATAGATTTATTGTAAGATAATGTCCAGCTTTTTATAAAAAAAACAAAAAATATGTATTATATATATAATATTATTGTAAATAATATAGTTTAATTGATATTTAATATATATAATAAAGAAGATTAAATAGTGAATGGAATAGTTCTTAAGACCTTTTCATCATATTAAAAAATTCGTTATTAGTTTTAGTCATAGCTAATTTATTAATTAAAAATTCCATTGCATCAATTTCTCCCATTGGATGAATAATTTTTCTTAAAATCCACATTTTCTGTAATTCTTCAGGTAAAGTTAATAACTCTTCTTTTCTTGTTCCAGAACGATTATAATCAATAGCAGGAAATACTCTTTTTTCTGCAATTTTTCTCGATAGAGGAAGTTCCATATTTCCTGTACCCTTAAATTCTTCATAAATTACTTCATCCATTTTTGAACCAGTATCTACTAAAGCTGTAGCAATAATTGTTAAACTTCCACCTTCTTCAACATTTCTTGCTGCTCCAAAAAATCGCTTAGGACGATGTAATGCATTTGCATCTACTCCTCCTGTTAATACTTTTCCTGATGCAGGTACTACAGTGTTATATGCTCTAGCTAAACGAGTAATTGAATCAAGTAAAATAATTACATCTTTTTTATGTTCAACTAATCTTTTTGCTTTTTCAATAACCATTTCAGCAACTTGAACATGCCTTGAAGCTGGTTCATCAAAAGTAGATGCTACTACTTCTCCTTTTACTAATCTTTGCATTTCAGTTACTTCTTCTGGACGTTCATCAATAAGTAATACCATTAAGACACAATCAGGATGATTATAAGCTATACTTTGAGCTATATTTTGTAATAGCATCGTTTTTCCAGCTTTAGGTGGAGCAACTATTAAACCTCTTTGACCTCGACCGATAGGAGAAGCTAAATCTAATACACGAGCAGTAATATCTTCAGTGGAACCATTACCTCTTTCCATACGTAAACGCGAGTTGGCGTGAAGCGGGGTAAGATTTTCAAACAGTATTTTATTTCTAGCATTTTCCGGTTTATCATAGTTTACTTCATTTACTTTTAATAAAGCGAAATATCTTTCTCCTTCTTTCGGTGGTCTAATTTTTCCAGAAATAGTATCTCCTGTTCTTAAATTAAATCGACGAATTTGACTGGGAGATACATATATATCATCAGGACCTGCTAAATACGAACTATCAGATGAACGTAAAAAGCCAAAACCATCCTGTAATATTTCGAGTACTCCATCACCAAATATATCTTCTCCACTTTTAGCATGTTGTTTTAAAATAGAAAAAATCATATCTTGTTTACGAATACGTGCTAAATTTTCTAATTCTATATTTTCACCAAGAGTAATTAATTCAGTAACCGGTATGTTTTTGAGTTCGGTAAGATTCATAATGGTGGGTTCTTAATAAACTTGAGGTATATATTGAAATGTTATTTATAAGTCACACAATAAATAAAATATATATTTATTAGTTAAATTTTTAATTTAGTAATTTTTACGTTATAAATTTAAAATAATATTGATATATTTCATATTATCATATTTTTTTTAAAAGTCTAGCGGTTCTATATAAAGTTTAAAAAAACCGCTATTGATATATTAACTTACAATTAAATGTTTGTCTAAAATTTCTTTTAATTGTACTTTAGATAGTGATCCAATTTTAGTCATTAATAAATTGCTGTCTTTAAAAAATAATAAAGCAGGAATCCCTCTAATTGAATATTTAGGAGCGGTATTTGGATTTTGATCAATATTAATTTTAGCTATAGTCAATTTATCTTGATATTCTACAGCGATTTCTTCTAAGATAGGTGATAAAATTTTACAAGGATTGCACCATTCTGCCCAAAAATCAATTATTAATAGTTTTTTTTCTTGCGTAATTAATTTTTCAAAATTATTGTCATTAATAGTAATTATTTTAGTATTATTCATTATTTATACCAATATTGTTTTGTCTATAAAAATATTATTTTTATGTTGAAATATAAAAATAGTGAAAATGATTTTACTATATTATTGATTAATAAAACATTTCCAATATATAGAGAAATAATTCAAAATTATTTTGATGTAAAAAAATCAAAAATATTTTTTTCATAATCATTTATTTTTTGTATATGTTGTAACGTTAAATCAATTGGATCTAATTTATTCATTATACAAAATTTATGTAATTTGTTTATCTTAAAATAATATATTTGTTTATCTGCTATTATTATATTATTTTTAAAATCTATAGTAAATTGTATTCCAACTTTATTTACTGATATTTTAAATAGATTTTCTATTTCTTGTTTTGATAATGTAATAGGAACTAATTGATTATTAATACTATTATTATAAAATATATCGCTAAAACTAGATGATAATATAACTTTAATACCATAATCTATTAGTGCCCATACTGCATGTTCTCTAGAAGAACCACATCCAAAATTATCTCGAGTTAATAAAATAGATGCATTTTTGTAGCAAGGTTTATTTAATATAAAGTTATTGTTTATTTCCTTTCCATAATTATCGTTAAAACGCCAGTTATAAAATAAATACCGTCCAAATCCTTGTCTAGTAATTTTCTGTAAAAATTGTTTTGGAATAATAATATCAGTATCTATATTAGACATATCAATTGGCAAAACAATCCCAGTAAATTGATTTAATACAGTCATTTTTTACCTTTATTAAAGTTCTCTGATATCTACAAAATGACCAAATACAGCTGCTGCTGCTGCCATGGCAGGACTAACTAAGTGTGTTCTTCCATTTCTTCCTTGTCGTCCTTCAAAATTTCTATTACTTGTAGAAGCACATCTTTCTTTAGGATTTAAACGATCTTGATTCATACCTAGACACATAGAACAACCAGGTAACCTCCATTCAAAACCAGACTTAATAAATATTTTATCTAATCCTTCTTTTTCAGCTTGCAATTTTACTAAACCAGATCCAGGTACTACTATAGCATGAACATTTTTAGCAACATATTTATTTTTTATAATTTTTGCAGCTATTCTGAGATCTTCAATACGTGAATTAGTACAAGAACCAATAAACACTTTATCTATCATAACTTCTTTCAAATTCATTCCTGGAGTTAAACCCATATAAATTAATGCTTTTTCAGCACTATTTTTTTGAGATATATCTGTAAATGAATTAATTTCAGGAATATTTTCATCTATTGCAATCACTTGGTCTGGTTTTGTTCCCCATGTAATTTGAGGTGATAAATTAGATATATTTATAGATATTTTTTTATTGAAATAAGCATTTTTATCTGATTTTAATGTATTCCAATAACTAACTGCTTTTTCCCAATTTTCTCTTTTTGGACTATACAGTTTATTTTTTAGATATTGATATGTAATTGCATCGGGAGCTATTAATCCTGATTTAGCCCCCATTTCAATTGCCATATTGCATATAGTCATACGTGATTCCATACTTAATTCTGAAATAATATTTCCACAAAATTCAACTATATATCCTATCCCACCAGATGTGCTCATATGTCTTATTACAGATAATATAATGTCTTTAGCAGAAATCATTGAATGATTCACAAAACCTGTAATTTCAATTTGCATTGTTTTGGCACGTGATTGCCTTAATGTTTGAGTAGCTAGTACATGTTCTACTTCTGAAGTACCAATTCCAAATGATAATGCTCCAAATGCACCATGTGTAGATGTATGTGAATCTCCACATACTATTATCATACCTGGTAAAGACATTCCCAATTCGGGTCCAATGATATGTACTATACCTTGTAAAGGATGATTTAAATCATATAATTTAATATTAAAATCTTGACAATTTTTACGTAATTCTTGCATTTGTATTTTTGCCATTTTTTCAGCTTGATTTATATCACGATTTATTGTAGATACATTATGATCTATAGTAGCAAAATTTTTAGCAGGTTGTCTTACCATTCTATTTTTTAAACGTAAAGCTTGAAAAGCTTGAGGAGAGGTTACTTCATGAATTAAATGTAAATCAACGTATACAATAGTAGTTGAATTTTTTTCTTCATGTATAACGTGTTTATCATAAATTTTTTGATATAGAGTTTTTTCCATTATTTAAACTCTCTCTTGTAATATATTAGCAATAATGTTTCCCATATCACTAGTACTAGTTATATTTGAATCATTTTTGTTAGTCATATCTACAGTTTTATAACCTTTTTTTAAAGCATGAAATACAGCCTGTTCTATTTCTTTTGCAATATTATCTAATTTCATTGTATATCTTAGTAACATAGCTACTGAAAGTATTTGTGCTATAGGGTTAGCTATATTTTTACCTGCAATATCTGGAGCTGAACCACCTGCAGGTTCATATAAACCAAAATTTTTTTCATTTATACTGGCTGACGGTAACATTCCAATAGAACCTGTAATAATAGCACATTCATCAGATAATATATCGCCAAATAGATTAGAAGATAAAATAACATCAAATTGGGAAGGATTTTTTATAATTTGCATAACAGCGTTATCAATGTATAAATGAGATAATACCACATCAGGATATTTTTTAGCAACTTTTTCTACAGTTTTTCTCCATAATACAGAACTAATTAATACATTTGATTTATCAACAGAAGTAACTTTAAAATTACGAGTTCTTGCTAATTTAAAAGCAATATCAGCAATTCTACTAATTTCTGATTGAAAATATCTTTCGGTATCAAATGCTTGATTATTTATTTTATGTTTAATTAATCCTCTTGGTTTGCCATAATATATACCACTAATTAATTCACGTACACATAAAATATCAAATCCTTTTATACTAATTTCATGACGTAAAGGAGATAAATTATGTAATTTAGGATATAATTTTGCAGGTCTTAAATTGGCAAATAAATTAAAATGTTTTCTTAATGGTAATAGAGCAGATCTTTCAGGTTGTTTGAATATAGGTAAGTGATTCCATGAAGGACCTCCTACAGAACCAAAAAGAATAGCGTCTGATTGTTCACATCCTATTAATGTATGTTTCGGTAAAGCTGTATTATATTTATTTATAGCGATACCTCCAATGTCATATTCTTTTAAAACAATATTTAACAAATATTTTTTTTTTAATATTTCTAAAATTTTATATGCTTCTTGCATTATTTCAGGACCAATTCCATCGCCTGGTAATACTGCTATATTATATTCTCTTAATGTCATTCATACCTCTTTACTTTTGAATTTTATTTTTTTATAAATATTTTTTATAAAAATATATATTGATATGGTTGTATATGAATATATTTATGTATAATTTTATAAAAATTAATACAAATAAAAAAATTCATTTGATATATTAAATATCATGATATTTTTAATAAAACATAATTTTTTTGATATAAAATTTCGTTATAAAAGTATTTTTATATCTGTAATTATATTTTTATAATTTTAAATAAATATTTTTTATTTAATAACAATTAATAAAATATAAATAAAAAATAAATATGTATTATTTATATAAGTTTTCAATTATTTTTTTAATATTTTATATGTATATAAAATATTGTTATAAATTTTTATTTTATCAAAAATATTTTGTTAGAGATGATATTTTTTTACATATATAGTGAATTATGGAATATTAAATAATTGTAATTAATGAATAAAATTAAATTATAGATTATAATAGTTAGTTTTTTAATGAATGTTGATGTGAATTTTTTATTAATTTTAAGAAAACTTTTTGTGATTTCCATATATCATTTAAAACATGAATAATAGATTTAATAAAAGATTTAAAAATATTATGACTCGTACCTATACCATAAAATTTTCTCTTTTTATATATTATAGTAACATTTACTTGTCCTGAATTCTCTATTTTATTACCTTCAGAAAATAACGTTATTTTTTTTAATGTCATAGATAAATTAGAGATATCATTTAATATACTAAAAATTGCATGAAAAATACCAATTTTAGTTTGAATTATTTTAGTACGTATATTTTCTCCACAACTTACTTCTAATTTTACTATAATGTTACCAGTTAATTGATAATGTATATCAAAATTTTTTAAGTTAAAATAATTTGTATTGTATTCTATTGGATCAATAAAAGCTAATGTTTCTAACTCATAATCAAAAACTTGTCCTTTATTATCTGCTAACTTTAAAAATGCAGTATAGAGAGACTCTATATTATATTCTGTTTCGTTATAACCCATCATTTGCATATGATATTTTATAGCAGCACGTCCAGATCGGGATGTTAAATTTAATTTATGTTTTTTAAACCCAATACTTTCTGGAATAATAATTTCGTAATTTTTTCTGTTCTTTATAATTCCATCTTGATGAATTCCTGATGAGTGAGAAAAAGCATTAGATCCAACAATAGCTTTATTGGAGGGAATGAAAACTTGACAAACGCGGCTAATTATTTTACTAGTTTCATATATTTTTTTGTGATCAATATTAGTATATACATTTAATAGATCTTCTTTTATCTTAATAGCCATAATCACTTCTTCTAAAGCTGTATTTCCAGCACGTTCCCCAATCCCATTAATTGTACCTTCTATTTGTCTTGCACCAAATTGAATAGCTGCTATAGAATTAGCAACTGCCATGCCTAAATCGTTATGACAATGTACAGAAATAATGGCTTTATTAATATTAGGAACTGAATTATATAAATGTTGAATAACTTTACTAAATTCATTAGGTGTAGCATAACCAACAGTATCAGGAATGTTAATAGTTGAAGCTCCTGCTTTTATAGTTTGTTCAACAATATAACATAAATTATCAATAGGAGTTCTACTGGCATCTTCGCAAGAAAATTCAATGTCATTTGTATAACGTTTAGCATATTTTATTGAAGATACAGATAATTCTAATATTTCTGAAAAATTTTTTTTTAATTTAGATTGTATGTGCAATGGTGACGTACCTAAAAAAATATGGATACGAAAATTTTTTGAAATTTTCATTGCTTCTGCTGCAGCATCAATATCTTTTTTTACACATCTTGCTAAACTACATATTTTACTTTTTTTTAATACTTTAGAAATATTAACAATAGCATTAAAATCTTCTGGTGAAGAAATAGGAAAACCAACTTCAATAATATCAATGTTTAATTTTTCTAAAGCTAAAGCAATTTTTAATTTTTTTTCTATATTTAAACTAGTTCTTAAAGATTGTTCTCCATCTCTTAAAGATGTATCGAAAATAATAATTTTTTCTTTCATTTTATTTTTCCATTAATTTTTATATTTGTATTTAATAATAAATAAACTATTTCAGTTAAATTTTTTTTATTAAATATATATAATAATATATGATGATTGATTAATTGTAGTTATATATATTTTCCACTTAATTAATTATTTTTTAGTTTAATTGAATTAAATTAATATAATAGATTGTGAATTGTAACATAATCTAAAAAATGAAATAAAAAATGAATTAGATAACGAGTGATTATTAGTAATATAAAAAAAGATAGTAAATATTTAATACAATATTGTATTTAATTAATGTAAAGTACAAAAAAATTAAAATAAATTATTAATATATAAAATATTAATGCTGTCGATTATTTTCGTATAAGAGGTAATAATTTTATTTTCTTACTTAAATTATATTAATTTATTAGTAGAGATTAATTGATTGAATTATAGGTATATAATAATTTAATTATATATTTTCTATATTTATAATAATTTATTTTTTTTAAAATAATTTGTTATTTATATTATTTTTTTATCTAATGCTAAATGAAATATTTTTTACTAATATTTTTATAAAAATTTATATTATTTATTTGTATCCATGATACCTCATTTTGAGGTAGTTCTAACAAGAATCTACTAGGTTGTGGATATACAGAAGTTCCAAATTGATATCTTTTTTTACAATAACTAAAAAACAATTCTTTTTTAGCTCGAGTAATACCAACATACATTAATCTTCTTTCTTCATCTACATTACAATTAAGAACTGAATAATGAGGTAAGATACCTTCTTCCATTCCTGTCATAAATACAAAAGGAAATTCTAATCCTTTAGATGAATGCAATGTCATTAAGTGTATTTTATTATGAATATTATTATTATAAATGTCACTATTATCATTTTCAATAACATCTCTCAATGTAAATTGAGCAATAACATTAGATAAATTTGTTTGATTTTTAGTATCTTGATTTTTTAACATTTGATTTATCCATGAAATAAATAAGTCAATATTTTTTATTTTTGTTTTATTTAATTCTATATCTGATGATTGACTTAATAGCCATTCTTTATATTGTATATCGCATACAATTTTATTTAATACAGTAGTAGGTTTAAATTTTACTATCTGAACAATTTCTTTAATCCATTGGGCAAAATTTTGTAAAATATTAATACTGTTTTTATTTAATATATTATTAATTTCTGGATTGAAAATAGATTGAAAAAGACTAATTTTATTTTTTTTTGCTAATGCAGTTAATTTTTTAACTGTAATGTTACCAATTTTACGTGAAGGAATATTAATTATTTTTGTAAAAGCATAATTATCATTTAAGTTAGTTATGAAACGAAGATATATAATTAAATATTTAATTTCAGGACGATTTAAAAATGTAACATTAGAAGAAATAGAATATGGTAGTTGGTTTTGTATTAAAAATTTTTCGAAAATTTTTGATTGATAATTATTACGATATAAAATTACATAATCTTTATATACAGTATTATGCAAATAACGATGTGATATAATTTGTTGAATTATTTGTTTTGCTTCTTCTTCCTCATTATCCATTACTAAAATTTTTATTTTTGAACCATTTTCTAATTCAGAAAACAATTCTTTTTTACAAAGATTTGTATTGTGAGAGATTAAAAAATTTGCAACTTTTAAAATTCTTTTTGATGAACGGTAATTATGCTCCATTTTAATAATTTTTAAAGTGGGATAATCTTTTTTTAAGTTTAAAATATTATTTATTTTAGCACCTCTCCAAGAATAAATAGACTGATTATCATCACCTACTAAAGTAAAATTAGCATTAGTACCACTTAATAATTTAATTAATTTATATTGTAACGTATTTATATCTTGGTATTCATCAACTAATAAATATCTAATTTTTTTTTGCCAATTCGATTTAATTAAATTATTATTTTTTAATAAAACAGTTGGTAATAAAATAAGATCATCAAAATCTAAAATGTGGCAAGATTTTAAATAAGAATAATAACGTTTATAACATTGAATAAACTGTATTTGTATATTTGTAGTTATTTGTTTATTTATTTCATTGGGATATAATAATTTGTTTTTACAATATGAAATAAATAATAATAATTTTTTAAATAATTTTTTATCATTTTTAACATAATTAATGCTTAAATCTTTAATTAAGATCAATTGATCTTTTTCATCTAATATAGAAAAATTTAAAGGTATTCCTAATGCTTTATGTTCAGATTTAATAATTTTTAAACCTAGACTATGAAATGTAGAAATAGTTAATTTATTTATTTCTTCTGTTAGTATTTGTTTTTTAATACGATTTTTAATTTCTATAGCAGATTTGTTATTGAAAGTAAGAGACACTATATTTTTTGTTTTATAACCACATATGTTTATTAAATAGATTATTTTATTAATAATAACTTTTGTTTTACCAGAACCAGCTCCTGCTAATACTAAACAAGGTCCATTAACAAAATGTACCGCTTTTTTTTGATGATAATTAAGATTCATATAATAAATGTATACGATGTATTTTATATAACAATAAGTAGAATATTAAATGTATTTAAATACATTTAATATTATTATGTTTTATATAGTTTTGAATTTATTTAATAATTAAATACTATTATTTATAGAATAAGTAGTCATACCATTCATGTAACTACGTAATTTTCTACCTATAATTTCAATAGGATGTTGATAAATTTTTTGATTAATATGTTCTAAATCAATATTACTAATTTGTTTATAAGATATTTTTTTACCTAAATCGCTTGGATGCAATTGTTTTATATAATTTTTAAGTAATGGAATAGCTGATTGTGTAAATAAATAATTTCCGTATTCAGCAGTATCAGATATTACTTGATTCATTTCATATAATCGTTTTCTTGTTATTGTGTTCGCAATTAATGGTAATTCATGTAAAGATTCATAATAAGCTGATTCAGCTTTAATACCTGATTCTACCATTACTTCAAATGCTAATTCAATTCCAGATTTTAATATAGCAATCATAAAAATACCATGATCAAAATGTTCTTTTTCATTAATTTTTTCTTGAATGTTTACATATTTTTCAAAACTAGTATTTTTTGTTTGATTTCTCCAATATAGCAAGTTTTTATCATTTTTGTTCCAATCTTTTATCATTTCAGCAGAAAAATTTCCTGAAATAATATCGTCCATATGTTTTCTAAATATAGGTAAAAAAATTTTTTTTAATGAAGTAGATAATGAGCATACTCTAATTTTAGCTGTATTTGATAATCTATCTAACATTAAAGTAATTCCACCATATTTTAAAGATGTAGTTAATATTTCCCATCCATTTTGTATTAATTGTCCAGCATAACTTGAACGAAAACCTTGATCAATTAAATGTTCATAACATACAATAGAAGCTGATTGTAATAAACCGCATAAAATAGTTTGTTCTCCCATTAGATCTGATTTTACTTCTGCTATAAAAGAAGAATGCAATACTCCAGCACGATGACTACCTAATCCTACTGCCCATGCTTTTGCAACTTGTAAACCTATTTTATCAGGATCATTATCGGTATGTACAGCTATTAAAGTTGGTACTCCAAAATTTCGTTTATATTCTTCTCTTACTTCTGTTCCTGGGCATTTTGGTGCAACCATAATAACTGTAATATCTTGTCTAATTTTCTGACCTATTTCTACAATATTAAAACCATGTGAATAACCTAATATTGAACCTTTTTTCATTAATGGTTGAATATTTTTAATTACTTCAGAATGTTGTTTATCTGGTGTTAAATTAATAACTAAATCGGCATGTGGTATTAAATTAATATAAGAGTCGACTTTAAAATTATTTTTTTTAGCTTGCTGCCATGATACATTTTTATTAAGAATAGACTGTTCTCTTAACGCATATGATATATTTAGTCCAGAATCACGTAGATTTAAACCTTGATTTAAACCTTGAGATCCACAACCAATAATAACAATATTTTTATTTTTTAAGTATGTAATTCCATTAATAAATTCATTCATATGCATGAATGTACATTTACCTAATTCTATTAATTTTTCACGAAAGTTTAATGAATTGAAATAATTAGTCATATTTTTCTTTTTTAGTTTATTTAAAATAATTTAATATTATCATACAATGAATATATTAAAGAATAAATTTTATCTATAATTTAAAATATTAAAGTTAAAAAATTATTTTAGCAATAAAATTAATTTAATTTAGTTAATTGACATAATATATATATATATATATGAATAAAATTATATATTATTTATAATACAGAAATTAGTTTACTTTTATCACGTACAGCACCTTTATCAGCACTAGTAGTAAAATGTGCGTAAATTTTTAAAGAAAGTGATATATTTCTTTTTCTAGTTATCGGTGTGTATGCGTACACTCCTCTTGATTCTTCTTTTTTAATTCTAATATTTAGTTCATCTTGTGTAATATGTAATTGAATAGTTCGATTAGGAATATTAATAGATATTAAATCACCATTTTTTACTAGAGCAATAATACCTTTGTTAGCAGCTTCAGGAGAAATATGACCTATTGATAAACCTGATGTTCCTCCTGAAAAACGACCATCTGTTATTATGGCGCACTGTTTATCTATATTCATAGATTTTAGATAAGTGGTAGGGTATAGCATTTCTTGCATTCCAGGCCCGCCTTTTGGACCTTCATATCTAATTACAACAATATCTCCTGGTAAGATTTTATTACTTAAAATTGCTTTAACAGATTCGTCTTGACTTTCATAAACTTTTGCGAGACCTTGAAATATCAAATTATTTTTATCAACTCCAGCACTTTTAACAATACAACCATTTTTTGCTATATTCCCATATAATACTGCTAAACCACCATCTTGGTTGTAAGCATATTTACATGATCGAATACATCCGTTTTTCCGATCATTATCTAATGTATTCCATCTAAAATTTTGAGAAAAAGGTTTTATTGTTTTAATACCCATAGGTCCAGCTTTAAACATTTTAAGAATTTTATAGTCTTTTGTTTGAATGATATCATATTTTTTCAATGTTTCTTTTAAAGTAAAATTGTTTATATTATGTACGCTAGTATCTATTAATTTTGCACGATCTAATTCTCCTAAAATACCCATAACTCCTCCTGCTCTGTGAAAATCTTCCATATGATATAAATTAGAACTAGGAGCCAATTTACAAATATGAGGTGTTCTTTTTGCAAGAAAATCTATATCTGATAAATTAAAGCGTATTTTTCCTTCTTGTGCTGCTGCTAATAAATGTAAAATAGTATTAGTAGAACCTCCCATAGAAATATCTAACATCATTGCATTACGAAATGATATTTCATTTGCAATATTTCGAGGTAATGCATTATGATCGTTAAATAAATAATAACGATTAGTTAAATTAACAATTAATTTTCCAGTATTTATAAATAATTCTTTTCGATCTATATGTGTTGCTAATATAGTACCATTACCAGGTAAAGCTAATCCTAATGCTTCAATTAAACAATTCATAGAATTTGCAGTAAATAATCCAGAACAAGAACCACATGTTGGACAAGCTGAATTTTCTATTTTTTTTATGAATTCGGTAGATTTATTAGGACTAGCTCCATAAGTAATTGCATCTACTAAATCTAATTTTATATTTTTTTTATTGATACTTATTTTACCAGATTCCATAGGTCCACCAGAAACAAAAATACATGGTATATTTAATCTTAGAGCAGCCATTAACATACCTGGTGTAATTTTATCACAATTAGAAATACATACCATTGCATCAGCACAATGAGCATTAATCATATATTCAACAGAATCTGCTATTAATTCACGTGATGGTAAAGAATATAACATTCCACTATGTCCCATTGCTATTCCATCATCTATAGCAATAGTATTAAATTCTTTTGCTACCCCTCCACAATTTTTAATTTCTTTAGCAATAATAGAACCTAATTTACGAAGATGAATATGTCCAGGTACAAATTCTGTAAATGAATTTGCAATTGCAATTATTGGTTTATTAAAATCTGTATCAGACATGCCGGTTGCTTTCCATAAAGCTCTTGCTCCAGTCATGTTTTTTCCATGAGTAGTTGTTCTAGAACGGTATTCTGGCATAAATATTCCATAATTTTTATATTTTTTATTAAAAAGATATTATATTAACTGGATTATTTTTTATGTAATATTACTATTAATTAATTTTATATTTTAAATTTAATTAAATAATAACTTAATTCAAAAAATATTTTTTTGATTAAATATTTTTTTAAAATGTTATATTTATTTTCAGGGGTGGAGGGATTTGAACCCCCAACAGTCGGTTTTGGAGACCGATGCTCTACCTATTTGAACTACACCCCTAATTAATTATTTAGTATAATATTAATAACATTTTACCATTTTATATTAGTGAAGTCTATTTATTAATAGTAAAATAAGTACTACATTGAAATAGAGTCTTATTTTAGTCATATATAAATAATAATCTTTATTTAATATAAATATACTTTTTAGAAAATTATATTTTTAAATTAATTAAATAATGATAGAATATTTTTTAATATTCTATTTTTAAAAAATATACGTTAAATAAATTATTTCAATATATAATTAGTAATAATATTCATTATATCATTAATTAATTTATTATTTTAAAATAAAATCTACGTTTTTTATATTAATATATATTCATGTATTTTTTTAGGTGTGTCAATTAATGAAATTACCAATTTATTTAGATTATGCGGCTACTACTCCAGTTGATTTTCAAGTATCTAATAAAATGATTAAATTTTTAACATCAGATGGAATATTTGGAAATGCTGCATCACGTTCACATGCTTTTGGTTGGCAAGCAGAAGAAGCTGTAGAATTAGCTAGAACTAAAATAGCTAATTTAATTAATTCAGATTCTCGTGAATTAATTTTTACTTCGGGCGCTACTGAAGCTAATAATTTAGCGATTAAGGGCATATGTGAATTTTATAAAAAAAAAGGAAATCATATTATAACAGTTTCAACTGAACATAAATCTGTAATAGATACTTGTAGAGTTTTAGAAAATCATGGTTTTTATGTAACGTATATTAATCCTCTAAAAAATGGTTTGATTAATTTAGAAGATCTTAAAAATTCGATTAATAAACAAACAATTCTTGTCTCAATAATGCATGTAAATAATGAAATTGGTATAATACAGGATATTTGTAATATTTCTAAAATTTGTCGTTTAAATAAAATATTTTTACATGTAGATGCTACTCAAAGTGTTGGCAAAATACCCACCAACGTTGAAGTTTTAGGAGTAGATTTAATGTCATTTTCTGCTCATAAAATATATGGACCTAAAGGTATTGGATGTTTGTATATTAGGAGAAAACCTCGAGTACGTATTTCTGCTTTAATACATGGAGGTGGTCATGAAAGAGGTATGAGATCTGGTACTTTGCCTGTTCATCAAATAGTAGGTATGGGCGAAGCTTGTTCTATAATAAATAATTGTATAGAAAAAAATATTAAATATGTAACGAAACTAAGAGATACTTTTTGGAATGGAATAAAAAATATAGAATCAGTTTATTTAAATTCAGATTTAAAATATGGATCACCTTATATTATTAATATTAGTTTTAGTTATGTAGAAGGTGAATCATTAATTATGGCATTGAAAGATTTAGCTATTTCTTCTGGATCAGCATGTACTTCAGCAAGTTTAGAGGCATCATATGTTCTTAAAGAATTAGGTTTAAAAGATGAATTAGCACATAGTTCAATACGTTTTTCTTTTAGTCATTTAACAAAATTAGAAGAAATTAACTATGCTGTTAAGTCAATTCATGAAGCTATTCATAAATTACGTAATTTGTCTCCATTGTGGGAAATGTATAAATCAGGAATTGATTTAAATAATGTGAAATGGAATCATAATTAATTTTAATAATAGTCATTAATTATAAGGAAAATTTGTATGGCTTATAGCAAAAAAGTGTTGGATCATTATGAAAATCCTCGTAATGTTGGTTCTTTTTCTACTATTGATTCTACTATTGGTGTTGGCTTAGTGGGAGCACCAGCTTGTGGTGATGTTATGAAATTACAAATCAAAGTAGATAATGGCATTATAAAAGACGCGTGTTTTAAAACATATGGATGTGGTTCAGCTATTGCTTCTAGTTCATTAATGACAGAATGGATTAAGGGAAAATCTATTAGCGAAGCACAAAATATAAAAAACACTAAAATAGCTAAAGAACTAGAACTACCTCCAGTTAAAATTCATTGTTCAATTTTAGCCGAAGATGCTATTAAAGCTGCTATTAAAGATTATCATAGTAAAAAAAAATAAATTTTTACTCATTATATAAGTGTATACGTGTTGAGTATTAAATAGTTTACTCAGCACGTAATAGAATTATCAATTTAAATAACAATATATATATTTTATAATAATATTATTCTTATTGTGAATTTGAAAATAAGCGATAATTTGAGGACGATATGAATTATTTTAATCTATTTAGTTTGCCTCAGATATTTAATATAGATCTTACAGTTTTATCTAAGAATTTTTATCAATTACAACGTAAATTTCACCCTGATCTCTTTTATAATTGTTCTCAATTAATTCAAAAAAAAATGCATAATCAATCTGTTGTAGTAAATCAGGGATATGAAATATTAAAAAATTATCTAAAACGTGCTGAATATTTGTTACTGTTAAATGACATTAATATTCAAGATCCATCATATACGATATATGAAAAAAATTTTTTAATAGAACAGTTTCAATTTTATGAAGAGATTGAAGAATTAAAACGTTCTTCTTTAGATTTTAAATTATATAATGATTTATCTAATCGTATTGATTTTAATATTAGAAAATATGAATTAGAAATGGAAAATTTTTTTATTTTAAAAGATTGGATAAATGCTTCTAATATAGTACGTAAATTATATGTTTTTAAAAAAATAAAAAAATACTTAAATTATTTATTAGAAAAATAAATATAATTGATTAATTAAATCTAATATTTTTAATTTTAAAATTAAGGACATTTAAATTATGCCAAAAATTAAATTTTTACCTCATGCTATTTTGTTACCAAAAGGTGGTGAATTTGATGCACAAGAAGGGGAAATTATTTTAGATGTTGCTTTAAGAAATAATGTAAATATTAATCATTTCTGTGAAAGATCGTGTGTTTGTACAACGTGTCATTGTATTATTAGAAAAGGTTTCACATCTTTATCGGATTGTGAAGAAAAAGAAGAAGATATTTTAGATAAAGCGTGGGGTTTAGAAGTAGAAAGTAGATTAAGTTGTCAAGCAAGAGTTGGAAATAAAGATTTAGAAATAGAAATACCATTACAAATTTATAAATAATTTTATGTTCTTATTGAAATTTCTATTTTGATCTATAATAGGTGTGTTTTTTTATTTAATATATGGATTTTTAGTATCTTTAAAGTGTAATTTTATACATGAACCTATTAATTTTAATTCATTTTGATAGTAATTTTTAAGATATTTTATGTAAGATAATGTTAGATATTTTGTTTTTTTTCCATGAATAACTATAATTAGCGGGCTATAACCTCCAGAGTGAGCATATTGTAATTTTATTCGACTACCATTAATAAAAGGTGTATCATTTTTTTTAATTGCTTTTTTTAAAATAATTGTTAATTCAGAAGTGTTAAATTTTTTAGTATTTGATTGATAAGTGTCTTGTATTGATTTAAATATTTTTTTTATTCCAAATTTATGAATAGCAGAAATAAAATGTATTTTATAAAATTTTATAAATCTCAATATGTAATGAGTATTTTTTTTTAGTTGATTTTTTTCTTGTTTGTTAAGCAAGTCATATTTATTAATTATAATTATAATAGATCTACCCATTTTAATTATTGTATTACATAAAGTTAAATCTTGATGAGTTATGTTTTCATATGCATTAATTACCAATAATACTATATCTGTTTCTTTTACGTAATTTAAGGTATCGTTTTGAATAATTTTATCTAAATTATTTTTTGGTTTATGTATACCAGCAGTATCAAAAAAAGTGAGTGAGTTATTAAAATTTTCCATAGGTATTTTAATAGTTTCACGAGTTGTACCAGGTTGATTATGCGTAATTAATCTATTCTGATTAATTAAACCATTGATTAAGGTAGATTTGCCTACGTTAGGTTTTCCTATAACTGCTATTTTAATAGTATTTTTATTGGAGATAACGTTTTTTATTTTTTTTATAGAATTAATATTTATTTTTTTTATATCTTGGTTAGTTTCTTTTTTTAATGACGGGATAATGTATTGATTTAATAAAATATGAACATCTTCTTTTTTAAGTACTGAAAGGGCATGTATATTTTTAAAACCCAGAACGTAAAATTCAATTTTTGCTATATTTGAATTTATTTGATTATATTTATTTACTAATAGAATAGTTTTTTTTTGGTATATACGAATCATATTAGCAATTTCTTGATCTTCTGCAATTAATCCTTCTTTACTATTAACTACAAATAAAATTAAACTTGCTTCTTGAATTGCTACGATGGTTTGTTGTAGTATTTTTTTTTCTATTTTTTTTGTAGAAGATTTAATTCCAGCTGTATCTATAAAGTAGTATTTTTCTCCTTTTACTATGATATTTCCATATTTTCTATCTCTCGTTAATCCTTCAAATTTATTTACTAAAGCATCATTTGTTTTTGTTAGTTTATTAAACAAAGTTGATTTACCAACATTCATACGTCCGATTATTGTAATAACATTAGATTGCATAATTATAAATTTCGTATATTAAATAGTTAATTAAATGATATTTAAAATAATTTTTTATTTTTTAGTTAAATTAACTATAAACTCAATTTATATTAAGTCAATAGTCTTTTTTTATTTATGTTTTTATAATAATTTTAGACATAAATTATTATATTTCAATTATGTATAAACTTTATTTTTTACATGCAAATAATTTTATTTTTTGACCTATTTTTTGTACTAATTTATAGACATTTTATTGTGTTTTTAGGTAGTTTTATTTTTACATGCAAATAATTTTATTTTTTGACCTATTTTTTGTACTAATTTATAGACATTTTATTGTGTTTTTAGGTAGTTTTATTTTTACATGCAAATAATTTTATTTTTTGACCTATTTTTTGTACTAATTTATAGACATTTTATTGTGTTTTTAGGTAGTTTTATTTTTACATGCAAATAATTTTATTTTTTGACCTATTTTTTGTACTAATTTATAGACATTTTATTGTGTTTTTTTTTAAAAAATTCGTATTTTTTTATATTAATGAATACAAATAATTTTTTAATAAAAAAATAGGAAATTTTTTATTAAATTTAGTGAATAAAAAAATACTTATACACAGTTAATTCATATAATAAATTCTTTATATATCAATGATATGTAAGAGTTATCCACAGGATATTCTTTCTCTAATAAGAATATATTATTTACTCGTTTTATATTTATCTTTAATTTAAAACTTAAAGAAAACTTCATTTTCTTTTTTTATTTTTTTATTCTCCTAAACTAAATATATATCTTCCATATTGTTTTTATTTTTTGTATTATAAATAAATTATTTTATATATTTTTATGTTGTGGTAATAAGGTTGCTAT